>DUOR01000445.1 GCA_012838715.1 Actinomycetales bacterium | reverse complement strand
GGTCGGCGACGGCCTCGTCCTTGGGCGTGGCGGCCGCGATGTCGATGGACTTCCATTCGCACCCGTCGTAGGGCTCCCCTCCCGCCTCGGGCACCCGGCGGGCCACGCCCACGATTGATTCGACTTCCGGGGTGCCGGCCAGTGCGCGCAGCACCGCCGTCCCCGCATTTCCGGTTGCCCCGATGACGGCTACGCGCATGGCGCACTTCTCCTCGCTCGGCCGGATGGCCCGGCACGGATGGTCGGTTCGTCTGCACGGCCCAACGTACAGTTCACGGAGCGAAAGGGTGAACGGCTTACACCATGAAAACGCGCAGGCCCCGGGGTCGCGGCGACCGGTGGCGCCCGAGGTTCCGCGCCGCGTGCGGGCAATCGCCGCACGTCACCGCGGAATCCGGCCGGCCCGTCGGAAAGCGCTGCATAGAATGGCGTTCACTGAAAAATCACCGGAAAATCAACGGGAAATGAGGGGATCACGGTGCCCGACGACGCCATCCGCCACGCACCCACGTCGCGTGGGCCGGCCGGGGAAATTCTCCTGGAGGTCATCACCGGGCGTGCCGACGACCCGGACCGGCGCATCGCCGATTTCGGCGACGCCGTCGACGCCGCCCTGGCCGCGACCCCGGACCTGCTGCACGACGACGACCTCCAGCTGACGCTCTTCCTCCTTTATCTCCTGCACTACGGGCCCGCCCCCTACGTCGCCGGCGACTGGGAATGGCACCCCGGGCTGCTCGCCGTCCGCGCCCGCATCGAGGCCGAATTCGAGCGCACCCTGCGCGCCGCCGTGACCCCGCCCGACCCGGCGCCCACCACCGGCGCCGACGTGTCCGCGGCCCTGTTCGCCATGACGGACGAGGTGGCCAAGCCCACCCTCGCCATGTGGGCCGGCCGCCACGCCACCGAGGACCAGCTGCGCGAGTTCCTCGTGCTGCGCACCATCTACACCCTCCGCGAGGCCGACCCCCACTCCTGGGCGCTCCCCCGCCTGCGCGGCCGCGCGAAGGCGGCGATGGTGGAAATCCAGTCCGACGAGTACGGCAACGGCCGCCCCGGCCGCATGCACGCCGAGATCTTCGCCCGCACGCTGCGCGGCATGGGGCTTTCCGACGAACCCGACCACTACGTCGACGCCGTCCCCGCCATCACGCTGGCGTCCCTCAACATGATGAGCTTCTTCGGCCTGCACCGGCGGCTGCGCGGCGCCGTCGCCGGCCAGCTCGCCGCCTTCGAGATGACCTCCCCCATCCCCAACAAGCACTACGCCCGGGCCTTCCGCCGCCACGGCCACGGCGACGACGTCACCTGGTACTTCGACGAGCACGTCGAGGCCGACGCCGTGCACGAGCAAATCGCCGGCCGCGACCTCGCCGGCGGCCTCGCCGACGACGAACCGGAGCTCATCGGCGACATCATCTTCGGCGCCGCCGCCGGAATCCACATGGACGGGCTGGTCGGCGCCCACATCGACGACGCCTGGTCCAACGACCGCAGCGCACTCCGGGAGGCCGCGCATGTCCACTGACCACGAGTCCGCTCCCGCCGTCACCATCACCGCCTGCCCGGACGGGCCGCTGCTGGTCCGCGGCGATTTCGCCATCGCGGAGGAGCCGGGTGCCGAGCCGGTCCGCCCGGAGCGCAACGTCGTCGCGCTCTGCCGCTGCGGCGCATCGTCGATCAAGCCGCTGTGCGACGGCACGCACAAGCTCACGAAGTTCCGCGCCTGACCGGGGGGTGAACCCGGTACATGGTGGCATCAACAAAATGCCTATACCCTGGGAGGCATGAGCACCGAGAAGCCCCGCATCGATCTGGTCCGCGAAGCGAACGACGTGTACAAGACGCTGGTGAAGGTGGCCGGCACCTCCCGCCACTTCGCCGGCAACAACGGCATCGGCCGTGACCTCGCCGAACTGGTGAACGTGCGCGTGAGCCAGATGAACGGCTGCCTCGCCTGCCTGGAGCAGCACACCCCCGAGGCCCGCGAGGCCGGCGTCCCCGAGCAGAAGCTCGACCTCCTCACCGCCTGGCGCGACGCGGAGCTGTACGACGACCGGGAGCGCGCCGCCCTCGGCCTGGCCGAGGCCCTGACCGCCCTGCCGGATCCGGAGGAGCACGACCGCGCCTACGACGCGGCCGCCGCCGTGTTCGACGACGCCGAACTCGCCGCGCTGCAGTGGACCATCGTCGCCATCAACGCCTTCAACCGCGTGTCCATCGCCAGCGGCCACCAACCCCGCAAACGCGGTTAGAACGCCCCCGTCGCAGTACGGGAAAGCATGTGGGCCATGCAAAGATGAAGGGAACACCTATTCCCCTCCAGGAGGCCCGTCCATGCGCATCGGAATCCCGCGCGAACTGAAAACCGGCGAGAACCGCGTCGCCGTCAGCCCGAACGGCGTCGCCTCCCTGGTCGCGCGCGGTCACGAGGTGATCGTGGAGAAGGGCGCGGGCGTCGGTTCGTCGATGCCGGACGAGGATTACGTCGCCGCGGGCGCGCGCATGGCCGACACCGCCGACGAGGTGTGGGCGGCCGGTGACCTGCTGCTGAAGGTGAAGGAGCCGGTGGCCGAGGAGTTCGGCCGCCTCCGCGCGGACCAGACCCTGTTCACGTACCTGCACCTGGCCGCCGAGCGGGAGTGCACCGAGGCGCTGCTTAAGGCGGGCACCACCTCCATCGCGTACGAGACGGTGGAGGACGATCAGGGCGGGCTGCCGCTGCTGACCCCGATGAGCCAGGTCGCGGGCCGCCTCGCGGTGCAGGTCGGCGCGTACCACCTGATGAGCCAGTTCGGCGGCCGCGGCGTCCTCCTGCCGGGCGTCCCGGGCACGCGGCCGGGCAAGGTCGTCGTCATCGGCGCCGGCCAGGTCGGCGCGTCGGCGGTGGCGATGGCCCATGGCCTGCGCGCCGACGTCGTCGTCCTCGACCTCGATCCGCGCCAGCTCAAGCGCATCGACGACATCTACCGCGGCACCGTCGACACCGTGTACTCCACGCCGGCGGACATCGAGGACGAGCTCCTCGACGCCGACCTCGTCGTCGGCGCGGTGCTGGTGCCGGGCGCGAAGGCCCCGGTGCTGGTGCCGGATTCCCTGGTGGCGCGGATGCGGCCCGGCGCGGTCCTCGTCGACGTCGCCATCGACCAGGGCGGTTGCTTCGAGTCCTCCCGCCCGACCACGCACGAGGACCCGGTGTACAAGGTCCACGACACCCTCTTCTACTGCGTCACGAACATGCCGGGCGCCGTGGCCAACACCTCCACGCGCGCGCTGACCAACGCCACGCTGCCCTACGTCACCGCGCTTGCCGACGACGGCTGGGATGGCGCCGTCGAGCGCTACCCCGGCCTCAAGCCGGGCCTGATGACCTCGGGCGGCGTCCTGCGCAGCGCCGCCGTCGGCGAGGCCCTCGGCATTTCCGTGGAGGCGTAAGTCCCCCCGGCCGGCCGACGAGGGCCGGGCCCGGGCCCCTGCGGCCCCGCCCCGGGCATTCCGGGGCCCGGCATCGGGGCTGCATGTCCGCTAAGCGTCCAACCTGAATTCATACGTTTCAGCGACCCGCGAAAACGTCGGTCACATTTTATTATGCCGCCATAACTTGAACGTTAGCGGACATGCAGCCCACCGATTCGGCGTCGATCGGATTCCGCGTGGCACTGTTCAGCACTGTTCAGCACTGTTTCAGCACCGTTCAGGTCCGACGCGGTGCCTCGCGGGCCGCCCGTCTCACCGGTCGCGCAGCGCCTCGATGAGCTCCTCCTTGTTCATCGACGACCGGCCCTCAATGTCCAGTTCCCGGGCCCGGTCGCGGAGTTCGTCGACGGTCCACTCCTCGTAGGCGTCGGACTTCCCGCCCTCGCGGCCGACCTCGCCGCGCCCCTCCTTGGCCGCCGCATTAGCGATGCGCGCGGCCTTCTCCTTGCCCGCCCCGTCGTCGCGCAGCGCTTCGTACATCTCCGGATCCTTGACGGACGGCCCGGGATCGCCGTCGCCGCCCTTGTTTCCCTTGTTCTTGTTCTTGGCCTCGACCATCGTGGCCTCCTTCATGCCGGTCGTTTTCCGCGATGGTAGCGGCGCCGCGGATGAAGCCTGTTAAATCGAACGCATGGCCACCCTGAAGGCGTTGTTCCCGCCACCGGGGCTCGCCGGGGCACAGAAATCGCTGCCCGGCGACGCCCTGGCGGGGCTGACGCTGGCCGCGATCGCCGTGCCGGGGTCCATGGGCGCCGCCCAGCTCGTCGGCGCGTCGGCGTTCGCCGGCCTGGTGGCGTTCATGATCGGCGCCGTCGTCTTCGCGCTGCTCGGCGGCCACCGCATCCTTTCGGTCGGCGCGGACTCGTCCATCGCCCCGATGCTGGCCGCCGCGGCCGCGGGCGGGGCGCTGACCGGCGCCGACACCACCGGGGAGCTCACCGTCGAAGGCCACCCGGTCATCGATCCTGCGACCCTGATGCTGACGTCCGTGCTGGTCGGCGCGATCCTCATCATCGTCGGCCTCGTGCGGGCGGGCTGGATCACCCAGTTCCTGTCGCGGCCGGTGACCATCGGGCTGCTCGCGGGCATCGGCGTCGGCATCATCATCGACCAGCTGCCGGTGGCGCTCGGCATCCCGCGGCATGGCGGCGGGGTCATCGCGGGCATCGTCGACATGGTCACCAGCCTCGACGAGATCAACTGGTGGACCGCGGCCGTCGCGGTGCTGGTCCTGGCCATCACCCTCGGTTCGGGCCTTGTGGGCCCGCGGGTGCCGGGTCCGCTGCTCGGGCTCGCCGCGGCCATCGCGTTCACGATGCTCGCGGGCCTCACCGAACGCGGCGTGGTCACCCTCCCGGAACCCGACTTCGCGCCGCCCCGAATGGATTTCGCGTCGGTCACCGTGCCCGGCGCGATGGATCTGCTACCGACGGCGCTGGTCATCGCGGTGCTCGTCGTCATCCAGACCGGCGCCACCGAGGCCTCCTTCCCCGGTCCGCGGCGCACCCTGGATCGCGACCTCGGCGTCATCGGCCTCGCCTCCGCCACCGCCGGGGCGGCCGGCGCCTTCGCCGTGAACACCTCGCCCCCGCGGACCTCGGTCGTCGCCGCCGCCAAGGGGAAGTCGCAGGTCGTCGGCCTGGTCGCGGCCCTCATCGTCCTGGCCGTCGGCGTCGTCGGCGCGGATCTGCTGCCGCACCTGCCCACCGCGGCGCTGGCGGCCGTCCTGCTCACGGTCGCCGCGAAGCTCGTCAAGGTGAAGTCGATGGCCCGCATCCTGCGGTTCAGCCGCATCGAGTTCGCCGTGTGCATCGCCACGATCCTGCTGGTGGTGCTGCTCGGGGTGGTGCAGGGCGTCATCATCGCCGCCCTGGTCACGTTGCTGGACCGCACCCGTCGGGAAGCGCGGCCGCGCACGTACCGGAAGGGCATGATCCCCAAGTCCAACCACTGGGTGCCCGTCGACGCGGGCACGCCGACGGTGCAGGTGCCCGGCGTCCTCGTCTGGTCGGTGGAGGCGCCGCTCTGGTACGCCGACTCCGACTTCGTCGTCGACCAGCTCCACGATGCGCTTGCCGACGCCGACGTCCCCTACGTCGCCGTCATCCTCGACGCCGCCGCGATGGGCGACCTCGACTACACCGGCGCCGGGGCCCTGGGCACCATCGTCGACCACATGGACTCCGAAGGGCTGCCGCTCATCATCGCCCGCCCGAACCGGCCCGTGCAGCGCGCCATCGAACGGGCCGGCCTCCGCGACCGCCTGTCCACGACCCCCACCGTCGCCGACGCCGTCAAGCAGGCCACCAAACTGGTCGGGCTCGGCGACGAACTGCGCGCCGCCCGCGGCAAACGCAAGGATCTCCGGGCGCTGCGGGAATCCGGCCTCACCCCGGACGAGGTCATCGAGGACGCCGAGGAAACGCTTCTCGAAGCCTCGGAAACCGACGGGCCGCCGGGGAAATCGTGAACGACGGCGCACGGAAGAAAGAAGGAGGCCCCGGACTCTTTCGAATCCGGGGCCTCCCGTTTGTG
>DUOR01000444.1 GCA_012838715.1 Actinomycetales bacterium | reverse complement strand
CGCCCTTGCGGACCTGGCCCTTCTGCAGCTGGTGCAGGAACTCGGAGCGGACCTCGGACTGGGTCTGCTCGAGCCACGCGCGGCGGGACAGGACGACGTTGTTGCGGTTCTTGTCCAGCTCGATGATCTTCGCCTCGAGCTCCTGGCCGATGTACGGCTGCAGGTCGCGGACGCGGCGCATCTCGACGAGCGACGCCGGCAGGAAGCCGCGCAGGCCGATGTCCAGGATGAGGCCACCCTTGACGACCTCGATGACGGTGCCGGTGACCGGCTCGTCCTTCTCCTTGAGATCCTCGATGGTGCCCCAGGCGCGCTCGTACTGGGCGCGCTTCTTGGACAGGATCAGGCGACCTTCCTTGTCCTCCTTGGTGAGGACCAGGGCGTCGATCTCGTCACCGACTTCGACCACCTCGTCGGGGTCGACATCGTGCTTGATGGACAGCTCGCGGGAGGGGATGACGCCCTCCGTCTTGTAGCCGATGTCGAGCAGGACCTCGTCGCGGTCAACCTTGACCACGGTGCCCTCGACGATGTCACCATCATTGAAGTACTTGATGGTGGAGTCGATGGCGGCGAGGAAGTCCTCAGCGGTGCCGATGTCGTTGACGGCGACCTGAGGGGTGTTGGAGGTGGGCATATGTATGGTGCTCCGAAGCGGATAGAAGTCGATGGATGAACAATGTCGGTCCGGGTTCGTCGGCGGCATAACCCAAGGTGGGACGCCGTGGCGCGGTGGATTGCACCGGCTTGGCGTCCCCTTGTAATCCGTGGGACATTCCGTCGGCCGTGGGCCCGGATCGGCACGCGCGCGCATGTCGCGTTCGCATACCGGGGACACGATACGCCCCGCCCGCGCCCTAATCAAGTCTCGTCGCGAGCAATGTCGCAGGTGGGACGCGTGGGGTTGGCCGCGGACGCGTGGGCGGGGCCGGCGGCGGGCGCGGCCTAAGCTGTGGGCCATGAATCCGCTTTCCGACGCCCCGGGGCCCGCCCCCACCGACGACCCCGCGACCGCCGGCGGCCCCGGTGGTTCGGGATCCGGGGGCGGCGCGGGGTTCGGTGAAGGATCCGGCGGCGGTGCGGGGTTCGCGGGGTACGGCCCCGCCGACGGCGATGAGTCGGGGCGGGCGAACCGGCGGTGGTGGGATTCCGATGCCGCGGCGTACCACGGCGAGCATCCCCTGTATTTGGGCGAGGGCGCCCCGGAGGGGGATTTCGTCTGGTGCCCGGAGATGCTGCGCGAGGAGGACGTGGGGCTCCTGGGGTCGGCGGCGGATCTGGCCGGCAGCGACGTCCTGGAGATCGGTTGCGGTTCCGCGCCGTGTTCCCGGTGGTTGGCGGCGCACCGTCCGCCGCGGACGTTGGCGGCGTTCGACATTTCGCGCGGAATGCTGAATTTCGCCCGTCGGCCGGGGATGCCGGAGGTGGCGCTGGTGCAGGCCGATGCGGCGGCGATGCCTTTCCGCGACGGGTCGTTCGACATCGCCTTCTCCGTGTTCGGCGCCGTGCCCTTCGTGGCCGATTCCGCCGGGCTGATGCGGGACGTGGCGCGGGTGCTGCGGCCGGGCGGGCGCTTCATTTTCTCGGTTACCCATCCGATCCGGTGGTGCTTCCCGGACGATCCGGGCCCGGCGGGCCTGAAGGCGGGCATCCCCTACTTCCACCGCGAGCCGTACGTGGAGCGCGACGATTCCGGCGAAGCCGTGTACGTCGAGCACCACCGGACGATGGGCGACCGGGTGCGGGAGCTCGTCGCCGCCGGTTTCGTTCTCGAGGACGTCATCGAACCGGAGTGGCCCGACGGCCTCGACGTCGAGTGGGGCCAGTGGTCGCCGCTGCGGGGCGCCGTGATCCCGGGGACCGCGATCTTCGTGGCGCGGTTGGGCGTTTAACCACGGGCACACCCGTTCGAATCGCCCCCGGCGGCAATCCGGCCCCTTTCATATGCTCGGGGGCATGAAGATCACTTTCGGTTGGGGTCTCGACGGGGCCGCGTGGGACGAAGGGGCCGCGGGAGTTCCCGAGGGCACGGCTACCTTGGGGCGCGTGACGGTGGGGCCGACGGGATTGCTCGAGATCCTGCGGACGCGGTTGGGGTTGCGCGGGCCGGAAATCCCGCGCCCGATGCGCATTGCCGCGTACCGGGCCGCTTTGGCGGATTCCGCGCACCCCTGGTGCGCGGAGTCTTTTTCGGTGGATCCGTGGGCGGTGGCCAAGCGGATGCTCGCTTGGCGCGATGAACTCGTCGCTGCGGGTTGGGACGGCACTCTGACCACGGTCGACATGGTCAATGCCGACGCCGGGGCCGTCTCGACCCGCGTCGCTGCGCTGGCTGCCGCCGAGAAGCACTTCGACGCACCCGGAATGGCCGACGCCCTCCGGGAGGTGGTTGCCCGCCTCAGCGACCTCGTCGCAGGGGGCGGGTGGCCGCTCGGCATCGACTCGGTCGATATCCAAGGTGACGTCGCGGACCTGCCCGTGCCCTGGCCCGGCGTTTTCCGGGCGTTGGAGGCGCTGGGGGTGGATGTGACCACAGTCGAGGAAGCCGCGCCCCTGGGTCGGCTCGACATCGTGACGGCGGCGACGGAGTGGGAGGCCGCCGAGTCCGCCGCCCGCATATTGGCGACGTCCCCGGGGACTTCCCTGGTCGCGACGCACCACACGGAAGTCCTCGACCATGAACTCGCGCGACGCGGCCTGCCCCGCGCGGGTCTTTCCGAAACTTCCGATCAGCGGGCCACGGCCCAGATCGTCCCCATCTTCCTCGCTGCCGTTACGTCGCCGATCGACGTGCATGCCGTTGCCGCGCTCCTCGATCTCAAGGTGACGGTCTCCAACATCGAATCCGGTGCCGTGCGCCCGGTCGGGGTATTCACCTCCGAGGTCCGGCACGCTTTCCTTGCCGCCCTCACCCAGCAGCCGGGCGTCGGTGGCCCGGCATGGCGGAAGGTGCTGGACGCTTTCCGACGGGCCGTGGCGGAGCTTCCCCCCGAAGAAAAAGACTCCCGGGCGGAACGCGAACGCAACCTTGAATTGGCCGAAAGCCTCGACGGGATGTTGGGCGACCGCGCACTCTCCTTCGTCGACGGCACGTGCCCGACCGCGACGATCATCGCTTCTCTCGAATGGTTGTCCGCCCGTCTGAGGGTTCTCGGCGGAGCACTGAACGCCCCGGAGCTCCTCCGTGCCGCAGGTTCGGTGACCACCACGATCGAGGTGCTCCGGGACCGCCATTCGGTGGGAGAACAGGAATTGTCCCGCATCGTCGCCGACTGCTGCACCGAAGATCCTTCCCCTCTGACGGGCCCCGAAGCGTGGTCGCGTCCCCGCCGCACCTCGCCCGCCCTCATTTCGGCCCAGGGCCCCGTCCTGTGGTGGGGCGCCGTCGACCCCGCCCAACGGCAGCGCCGCATTTGGACGCCGGTCGAGGTCGAACAGCTTGCGGCGATGGGCGTCGTGGTCCCGGACCCCGCAGCCATCGCCCGCGCACGCTCCCGCGCCAACCTCAACGGTCTGCGCCGGGCGGGCCACGTCATCGCCGTCGTTCCCCGCAGCATCAACGGCGCGGCCACGACGATCCATCCGCTGCTGGCTTTCGCCGCCGCGGACGTTGCCGCCGGCGCCGGTGCCACGTATCTCCCGGCAATCGACGCCACCGGTTCTTTTGACGTCGAGAAGCTGTTGAAGAGTCTCACCGGCGACGCCGCCGAACAGGTCGCGGACGGGACCTGGACCTTCGGGCAGGCGAGGCTGAGCGTCCGGACGCCCGCCACGTGGCGGCCCGACGGTGAAAGGATCGAGGCGGAAAGCGTTGAACGGGCCGTCACCCCGGGAACGCAGCTTCTGCCGGCGCGACTGTCGTTCTCCCAGATCGAGCACCTGCTGATGCACCGGCTCGAATGGCTCCTCGGACGCCGTCTCGAGGTTCGAACCGGTTGGCAGTCCGACATCCCCACGGGCAACCGGATGATCGGTTCCTTCCTGCACGCCATCGTCGAGGAGATCGTCGCGACGATGCAGGATCGCGGTGACTTCG
>DUOR01000443.1 GCA_012838715.1 Actinomycetales bacterium | reverse complement strand
GGCCTCGGCGTCGACGAGTGGTTCGGCGTTGTCCGCGGCGCGTGGCCGTACCGGGCGCTGGGCCGCGACGTGTTCGACGCGGTCATCGACCAGGTCACCGGCGCGTACCCCACCGCCGACCTGTCGGACCTGCGGCCTCGGCTGACGCTGGATCCGGGGACCGGCGACGGGAACGGGGAAGCGGGGGACGTGGGCGACACGGGGCACGCCGGCGCCTCCCGTGGCCCGGTGCTGCGGCCGCGGCCGGGCGCGCTGCGGTTGGCGGTGACCTCCGGCGGCACGATCCCGGATCGCGGCCTGTTCGGGGTGTTCCTCTCCGGCGGCGAGGACGGCGCGCGCCGGGTCGGGGAGCTCGACGAGGAGATGGTGTACGAGTCGCGGGTCGGCGACGTCATCACCTTGGGCGCGACCAGTTGGCGCATCACCGCCATCGACCGTGACCGCGTGCTGGTCGTCCCAGCGCAGGGGCTGACCGGACGGTTGCCGTTCTGGAACGGCGACGATGCCGCGCGCCCGGCCGAGCTCGCCGCGGGGTTCGGGAAGGCGCTGCGCGACCCGGATTCCCTGGGCGGGGTCCTCGATGAGCGGGCGCGCGCGAACCTCGCGGCGCTGGTGGATCGGCAGCGCGAATCCGTCGGGATGGTCCCCGACGACCGTGACCTGCTGGTCGAGGCTTTCCGCGACGACGTCGGCGATTGGCAGGTCGTGCTGCATTCGCCGTTCGGCCGCGGCGTCAACGCGCCGTGGGCGCTGGCCGCGGGGGAGCGGGCGCGGGAGCTGTACGGCGTCGACGCGCGTCCCGTCGCGGGCGACGACGGCATCATCCTGCGCCTGCCCGCCATGGACAACGTGCCCGGCGCCGAGCTTTTCGACGTCCCCGTCACCGGCCTGGCCACCGACCTCGCGTCCTGGGTGTCCACGACGGCGTTGTTCACCGCCCGGTTCCGCGAGTGCGCCGCCCGGTCGCTGCTCATCCCGCGGTGGCGCCCCGGCACGCGGCAGCCGTTGTGGCGGCAGCGGCTGAAGGCGGAGCAGCTGCTCACCGCCGTCCGTGGCGTCCCGGGGTTCCCGGTGCTGCTGGAAACCACCCGCGAGTGCCTCCGCGACGTCTACGACGTCCCCGCCCTCGAGGCCGTGCTCGGCGGCGTCCGGACGGGGCGGATTCGCCTGCATTCCGCGGAGACCGCGTCGCCGAGCCCCTTCGCCGCCGCGCAGCTGTTCCGCTACACCGGCCAGTTCCTCTACGAGGGCGACGTCCCCGCCGCCGAGCGCCACGCCGCCGCCCTGAACCTGGACCCGGATCTGCTCGCCGGCCTCGTCGGTGGCATCGACCTGCGGGAAGTGCTTTCCGACGCCGTTATCGCCGGCGTCGTCGCCGACCTGCAGCACACGTCCGAACGGACGCTCGCGCGGAGTTCCGGGGAGTTGCTCGATGTGCTGCGGGAGCTCGGTCCGGTGCCGGAGGGCGACGTCGGAAAGCGGGCGAGGGACGGTGTCGAGGTGCCGGTGGAGGCGGTGCGGATCGACCTGGGCGGGCGCCCGCACCTGGCGCACCCGAATGACGCGGGGTTCGCCGACGCCGACCCGGCGCCGCTGCTGCGCCG
>DUOR01000442.1 GCA_012838715.1 Actinomycetales bacterium | reverse complement strand
TCGACCCGGCGAATCCCCGCCGGGACATTCTCAACCCGTGCCGGTCGGTTACCGCCCCAGGTCGTCGTTGACCTGGCGCTTGACCAGGGTGCCGTGCAGGGTGACCAGCAGCGCGGTCATCTCGCGGGCGAGTTCCTCGGCCTTCTGGCGCGCGTCCTCGCCCTTCGACTTCGCCACCGGCGACGCCGCCTGCCCAATCAGATCGGCCTCGCGGCCGGCTGCGGTGCGCACCGTCTTCAGGTGCCGGGCGTCGAGCCCGAAACCGCGCAGCTTGCCGGCGGTGGTGGCCACCGCCAGGTCATCCCCGTCGAAGCAGTCCATCGCGTCCGGCGCGAGCAGCTTGGCGCGCACGAGCTCGCTGACGAAGGACTCGTCGACTCCGGCCTTCTCGGCCAGTTCCGCACGGCTGAGGTTCACCACGGCCGCCTCGCGGAACTGGTCCGGGGTCACCAGCGGCGTCACCGACGCCAAACCCTCGCCCGCGGCAACGACGTTGCCCGCGTCAATGTCGTCCAGCTGCTCCTTGATGACCTTCAGCGGAAGGTAATTGTCGCGCTGGACGGTGAGGATGTACCGGAGCCGATCGACGTCGGCCCGGGCGAAGCGCCGGTACCCGGACGCGCTGCGGGACGGCGAAATCAGGCCCTCGGACTCCAGGAACCGGATCTTCGACACGGTGACGTCGGGGAACTCCTGCTGGAGCTCCGCGAGCACCGTACCGATGGACATCTTCCCCGCGGCGCGGGTAGCGCGCGGGGAAGTGCCTCCGGAGTCGGGGGCGGAAGCGGGGACTGCTGCCACGACGGGTTCTTTCTCAGTTCGCCTTCGGGGCGGTCAGGAACACCAGACGGAACTTGCCGATCTGGACCTCATCGCCGTTGGACAGGTCGGCCGAGTTCTTCGGCTCGCGGTTGACGTAGGTGCCGTTGAGCGATCCGACGTCGACGACCTCGAAGGACTCGCCCTCGATGCGGAACTCCGCGTGACGGCGGGAGACGGTCACGTCGTCCAGGAAGATGTCGCTGTCGGGGTGGCGGCCCGCGGTGGTCACGGGCTGGTCCAGCAGGAAGCGGGAACCGGCGTTCGGGCCCCGCTTCACCACGAGCAGCGCCGAACCGGCGGGCAGCCCCTCGACGCCGGGTACCGAGGAATCCTGGCCGGCGCCGGATTCCATTTCCTTGAGCAGGTCCGCGCGGAAGACCGAGGTGGTCTCCACCGACGCCTCAGGCTTGCCGGTGTTGTTCGTCATTGCACTTCCTCCGGATAATCGTCCGATTTCCTGTAACGCTCTAAATCATAGCGGTAGCCGTGGGCGCGTGGGGGCGGTTGGCCCGGGCCGCGTCGCCGACCTGCGCCGTCCCGCGTGCCGACGAGTTACACGTGGCTCACCGAACGGTCGTTTGGCCGCCCGGCCCGGTCAGCGGAACATCGCGGCGACCGAGCCGAGGACCGAGTCGCCGCCGCCGGACAAGGGGTTGTCGTTGACCATGTAGGTCCACGTCGCGCTCGGCCGGCCCATCCCCTCGGCCTCCAAATCCACTCCCTTGGAAGTGATGTCGACGGTGCGGAAGGTTTTCGCGGAGGCGTCGACGGCGTCGGCGGCGAGGTCGCGGAACGCCGCGATGGAGGCCCGGTGGAACTCGTCGATGGGGCTTTCCTTCGCCAGGGCGCGCAGGTGCACGGACTCGCGGAGGTCGTCCAACTCGGCGAGGTGCTCGGACCAGCCCATGTCGAGGTGGTGCAGCATGATTTCGCGCGCGGCGTCCTCGGCGACGTCCTCGGGCACCCGGGAGAGCACGTCCTCGGCCCGCTCCGGCTCGCGGTCGGCGAGTTCGGTCCAGGCGAGGTCGGTGGTCAGCAGGCGTTCGCGGCGGTCGTCGAGGATCTTCCGCTGGTCGCCGATGAGCTTGTTGTACTTCCACGTGGTGGCGTGGATGGACAGCATCGTCGCTTCCGTGACCCGCTGGGCGCGGTCGACGAAGGCCGCGGCGCGGGGGTCGCGGATGAGGCCGTCGGCGTCGGGGGTGACGGTCAGTTCCTCGCCGGCGCCGCCCTCGGTGACCATGTCGTCGTCGAGGGCGACGAAGAAGACGCTGGAGCCGGGGTCGCCCTGGCGGCCGGCGCGGCCGCGCAGCTGATTGTCCAGGCGTTCGGTGCGGTGGCGGGCCAGGCCGATGACGCACAGGCCGCCGAGTTCGACGACCTCGTCGTGGGCTGCCTCGTCGGCGCCGCCGAGGCGGATGTCGGTGCCGCGGCCGGCCATCTGGGTGGA
>DUOR01000441.1 GCA_012838715.1 Actinomycetales bacterium | reverse complement strand
ACGCTGGGCGAGCGCCGCGCAATCCGGGCCGAAGGCGCCGTCGCGGGACGTGCCATCGCCCATCCACCAGGCGCCGCCGTGCGCGGCGACGACGACCGCGCCGGTCGGCTCCGTCGGCACGAACACCCGCACCGGCACGTCCCCGGCCACGCCCGCGACGACCCCATCGGAGAACGACGCCGACGAACCGCCGTAGGCCACGAACGGCAGCGTGTGGTCGACGCCCGCGCCGAGCACCAGCATCGACGTGTGCACGATGTAATCGGGCATCCGCGCCGCGCGATCATTCGCCTTGGAGCGCGCCGCGGCAACCTCCTCCGCGGTGCCCTCCCACGGGATGGCCACCGTGTCGGTGAACGCCGGCACATGCTCTTCGAGATACTCCACCAATTGCCGCAACCGACCTTCGTCGGTGGTCACGGGCGTGAAGCCGTGGTCGGTGGGGTCGTAATCGGGCCGGGCATCGAAACCGGAAACGGGTTCACTCATGCGGAACATTGTGCCAGGGCAACGCGCGACGGGCCGCCACCGGGCCGTATCGTCGGATGCATGACCGAACAGCGCCCCGACCCCACAGGCCGCGACGACCGCGACAACCGCACGGTCGAGCGGCTGCGCCCGCTGGGCGAAACGATTTTCGCCACCATGTCGCGGCTGGCCGCCGACACCGGCGCCATCAACCTCGGCCAGGGCTACCCCGACTGGGACGGCCCGTGGCCCGTGCTGCGCGAGGCGGCGGCCCAGATTCTCGGCGGCAACAACCAGTACGCCCCCGGCCGCGGTGACGAGCGCCTGCGGCGCGCAATCTGCGACGACCGCCGCCGGCGCCTGGGCCAGGATTGGGATCCCGGAACCGAATGCCTCGTCACCGTCGGCGCCACCGAGGCCATCGCCGCGACGATGCTCGGCCTGGTCGAGCCGGGTGCGCGCGTCGTGCTCGTCGAGCCGTACTACGACGCCTACCGGGCCGCCGCCATGCTCGCCGGCGCCGACATCGACTCCGTGCCCCTGGTGCGTGCCGACGGCCGCTGGCGCCTGGACACCGACGCCCTCGCACGTGCCGTCACCGACCGCACCGCGCTCATCGTGCTGAACTCGCCCCACAACCCCACGGGCGCCCTGCTCGACGAAGGCGAGCTGACCGCGGTCGCCGAGCTCGCCGTCCGCCACGACTGCCTCGTCCTCTCCGACGAGGTGTACGAGCACCTGCTTTACGACGGCCGCAAGCACCTGTCCATCTCGCAAATGCCCGGCATGCGTCGGCGATCCATCGTGGTGTCGTCCACGGCGAAAACGTTCAACGTCACGGGCTGGAAGACGGGATGGGCGCTCGCCGCACCGGAGGTCCTGAAGGGCGTGGCGACCGCGAAGCAGTTCCTCAGCTACGTCGGCGCCGCTCCCCTGCAGCCGGCGGTCGCCCTGGCCCTCAACGAGCACGGCGACTGGGTCTCGGGTTTGGTGGAGACCCTCGAAGGAAACCGGGACTACCTGACCGGTGAACTCAAGGCACTCGGACTCGACGTGGTTCCCGCCGAGGGCGGCTATTTCGTCGTCGCCGACGTCCGGCCCCTGGGCCTGGGCAACGCCATGCAGACGTGCCTGGCATTGCCGGAGGCCGCCGGCGTTGCGGCGATCCCGGTGACGGCGTTCGTCGATGATCCGGAGGACCCGCGGTGGCGGGATCTGGTGCGGTTCGGGTTCTGCAAGCGACGCGAAGTCCTCGAGGAGGGCATCGGCCGAATCCGCGAATATTTGGCGCGTGGCAACGCAGTTGAGGAGACCGGCGAATAGCGCGCCCAAATTGATCGTGCAATAAGCGATACAGCGGGCGACATCGGTGCCCCGGTTGCCCCGGTTGACCCGGGGCACCCGGCCCCCGCCGGCCGCGGTCCGGCTGCCGGTCGGCAGCGGGCACCCTCGACAACCAATACCCCGCGGTACTTCTTCTTCCAACGGCTGCCGGCGCCGATACCGGCACCGATACCGGCACAAAACACACAAAAAAAGGGATGGGCCCCGCACCCCCACAAGCACTCGGCTT
>DUOR01000440.1 GCA_012838715.1 Actinomycetales bacterium | reverse complement strand
CCGACCCGGCGCGAAAAACACTTCGGGCCCTCCCCCGGCGAAGGGGAAGGGCCCGAAGTGCGCTGTTGTCATTGGGCCGGGGTCAACCGGCCGCCGTCATGGACCGGAATTAACCGGCGACGACCTCCACGGAAACATGCGCGGTGATCTGCGGGTGCAGCGCGATGTCAACGGTGTGCTTGCCGAGGGACTTGATCTGCCCCGGCGCGAGCTCCACGGCACGCTTGTCGACGGCCTGACCGGAGGCCTTGCGGACCGCCGCGGCGATGTCCGAGGTGGTCACGGAACCGAAGAGCTTGCCGGTCTCGGACGCCTTCACGGCGACCGAAACGTTCTCGAGGGCGTCGAGCTTCGCCTTGACCTCGCGAGCGTGGTCGAGGTCGCGGATCTCGCGGGCCTCCTGGGCACGCTTGATGCCCTCAATCTGCTTCTCAGCACCACGGGTGGCCACGATGGCCATGCCGCGGGGAAGCAGGTAGTTACGTCCATAGCCGGCCTTGACCTCGACGATGTCACCCGGGACACCGAGGTTGTCGACGGCGGCGGTGAGGATCAGCTTCATGATCCCTGCCTTTCGCTGGATAAATCTTTACGTTGGATTAAGTGTGATCGCGCGGGACCGGATCAGAAGGGCGGCTCGTCGCCGCCACCGAAATCACCGGACTGGGGCGCCGAGTTCCACGGGTCGTCCGCCGGCTGTCCGCCGCCGAAACCACCCTGGCCACCACGGCCACCCTGGTTCCCGAATCCACCCTGGCCACCCTGCTGCTGGCCCTGGTTGCCGCCGCCGAAGCCGCGGCCACCCTGCTGGCCACCACCGCCGAAGCCCTGGCCGCCGCCCTGCCCGCCGGAGCGGGGGTTGCGGGTGACCTGGGCGGAAGCGAACTTGAGGGACGGGCCGACCTCGTCGACCTCGACCTCGTACACGGTGCGACGCTCACCATCACGGTTCTCGTAGCTCCGCTGGCGCAGCCGGCCCTGCACGATGACGCGCATGCCCTTGCTGAGGGTCTCCATCACGTTCTCCGCCGCTTCGCGCCAGATGTTGCAGGTGAGGAACAGGCCCTCACCGTCGGTCCACTGGCCCGAGTTCTTGTCGTACACCCGAGGGGTGGACGCAACGCGGAAGTTGGCCACGGCCGCCCCGGAGGGGGTGTAGCGCAGTTCCGGATCGGCGACGATGTTGCCGACCAGCGTGATGGGGGTTTCTCCCTGTGCCATGAGTTCGCTCCTTAGCGATTGGGTGCTATCCGGGGCTGTATCCGGTGCGGGCTTTTACGCCCGCCATCCTACGGTCCCCGACTCGTTCCGTTGGGCGGGTTCGAGCGCATAGGCGCTGGTCCTCCCCCGCCGTTGAACGGGTCGTCGGTTAGCGATCGCCCCGCAGCACCTTGGTGCGCAGGATGGAGTCGTTCAGGTTCAGACGACGATCGAGCTCCAGCACGGCGGCCGGCTCGCAGTTGAGGTTGAGGACGGCGTAGATGCCCTCTTCCTTCTTCTCGATCGGGTACGCCAGGTGGCGCTTGCCCCAAATGTCAACCTTCTCGACCTCGCCCTTCTCCTTGCGGACGATGTCGAGGTACTTCTCCAGGGACGGGCCAACGGTGCGCTCGTCCAGCGAGGGATCGAGAATAATCATGACTTCGTAATGACGCACGGCCTCATCACCTCCTATGGTCTAGTTTTCGTGTTTCGGCCACGCCGTCGGCGTGGCAGGAGGGTCGTTGCGTCAGGCAACCCGACCAGAGTAGCCCACGACCTGGCCCGACTCCTAATCACCGCCGGACCCGGTGGCCCCTCCGCTTGCCGACGCCGTGGCGCGGCGACCGCCCGAGCATCGGCCGCGATCGGGAACGGCCCCTCCGGAAGCGCGATGCTTCCGGAGGGGCCGTCGTCGCCGGGCCCGTGCCCGGTCATTCCCCCGTGACGGCGACGAACAGTGCGATGAACACCGGGATGATGGTCACCATGACCAGTGCCCCGATTCCCAGGGCCCAGACCCGGGTCTGGGGCCACTTGCTCATGAAACCGAAGAATGCGCCGCCGAACATCAGGAACCCGATGCCGACGCTGGCCATCGTGAGAATCACCCACGTATCCACTTGAGGTCCATCACCTTTCCGAGAGTCGTCCCGCGGGGGTCGTGCCCAGGCCACGGGAAGGGTGCGGTGCGGCCCCGGGGCGGGGCCGCCGCGGGGGCTACTGCCCGCCGTTGCCGCCTTCGCCGCCACCGCCGTTGCCGCCGCCGTCTCCCCCGCCGATGCCGAGGCCCGGCAGGATGTCTTCCAGGTCGGGCACCGCCGGCGGGTCCGGGAGCGACGGCGCCTCCTCGGTGGTGGTCTCCTCGGTGGTGGTCTGCTCCGCCGTGGTGTCCGGCGTCTCCGCCGGCGCCACGTACGGGGCCCAGGGCTGGCGGCCGGCGACGCCGTTGATCGACCCGGGCGCGGTGAAGGACTCCCAATCCTCGTTCACGAGGGCGTTGTCCATCGTGTACTTCCAGAGGTCGGCCGGGGTCTGCGCACCGTACATCGTGCCGCCCCAGGCGTTGTACAGGGCGGAGCCGTCGACGTTGCCCACCCACACGGCGGTCGCGAGCTGCGGGGTGGCGCCGATCATCCAGGCGTCCTTGTTCAGGCCGGTGTCGCCCAGCTGGGTGGTGCCGGTCTTCGCGGCCGACTGGCGGCCGCCGGCCAGCGCCTTGCCGGCGTCGCCGGCGACGGGCTTCATGGCGTCGATGACGTTGGTGGCCACGGCGCTGGAGACGCGCTCCTCGCCGTCGTCGGGCTCACGCTCGAAGAGCACTTCGCCGTTGACGGTCTCCACCCGTTCCACGAAGTGGGTCTGGTGGTAGACGCCGTCGTTGGCCAGCGTGGCCAGGCCGACGGCCATGTCCAGCGGACGGGTCTCGTACTGGCCGAGGGCGATGCCGTCCATGGACTCGCCGTTCTCCTCGACGAGGGTGTGCGGGTGGCCCGGGATGGACTCCGCGACGCCCAGGCGGTGCGCCATCTCGGCGGTGTCGGTCGGGCCGTTCTCCAGGTCGCGCTGCAGGCGGATGAACGGGGTGTTCAGCGACTGGCGCAGGGCCTCGGAGATGGGGCAGGTGCCGCAGGACATGCCGCCGGCGTTGTACATGGTCACGCTGCCGGACTGCACCGGCGCCGAGGAGTACATGCGGTTGAGCGGGATGCCCTGATCCAGGGCCGCGGCGAGCGCGAAGATCTTGAAGGTGGAACCGGTCTGCAGGCCGGAGTTCGCGTAGTCCCAGCCGTTCGGGTCCTCGCCGCCGTAGTAGGCGCGCACGGCGCCGGTGCCCGGCTCGACGGAGACGATGGCGGTGCGCATGTCCTCGGAGAACAGGTAGTTGTCCACCGCGTTCAGCGCGGCTTCCTGCGCATCCTCGTCGATGGTGGTGGTGATGCGCAGGCCGAGGGTGTTGACCTCCTGCTCGGAGATCCCCTCGCGCTCCAGCTCCGCGAGGACCTGGTTCTTGATCATCGCGGCGGGGCCGGGCTCCGGGGCCTGGCGCGGGGCCTGTGCCGGGTCGATGGTCTCCGGGTAGACCTGGGCGGCGCGGTCGGCCGGGGTCAGGTTGCCCATCTCGACCATGCCGTCGAGGACGTAGTTCCAGCGCTCCTCGGCCTCGGGCCGGTTGGTCCACGGGTCCAGCGCCGACGGGCGCTGGATGGACGCGGCGAGGACGGCTCCCTCGGCCGCGGTCAGCTCGCCGACCGGCTTGCCGAAGTACGCCTCGGCCGCGGCGGCGATGCCGTAGCCGTTGCGGCCGAAGTAGATGGTGTTGAGGTAGGCCTCGAGGATCTCGTCCTTCGACCACTCGCGCGCCATCTTCGCCGACATGACCAGTTCCTTGGCCTTGCGGGTCAGGGTGCGCTCGTTGCCGACGACGGCGTTCTTCACGTACTGCTGCGTAATCGTGGAACCACCGCCCGCGGACGGGTTGCCGGTGACGACGCCCCACGCGGCGCGCGCGTAACCCGACAGCGAGAAGCCCGGGTTCGTGTAGAACTCGCGGTCCTCCGCCGCCAGCACGGCGTTGCGCACCACGGCCGGGATCTCGTCGAGATCGACGGCGCGGCGGTTGCCGGCCTCCGGCACGATGCGGGTCAGCTCGTTCTCGCCGGTGTTGTCGTAGATGACGGCGATCTGCTCGTTGACGAGCTCCTCCGGCTCCGGCACGTCGGTGGCCATGTAGGCGACGCCGAAGATGACGACCGGCAGCAGGATGATGAGCACGACGGCCACGCCGAGCCACGCCAGAATGCCGCGGCGCCCGCGGCGACGATCCCGGGTCAATTCCTCGTCCTCGTCCTCATCCTCTTCGTCATAGACGTCGTACTCGTCGTCCAGGTCGTCGTACGCGTCGTAATCGTCGTTGGCCGCGCCGCCCGCGGCCGTGGATGCGCCGCGCGCGCCGCCATCGGCGGGATCGGAGCCGTT
>DUOR01000439.1 GCA_012838715.1 Actinomycetales bacterium | reverse complement strand
CGCCGCGGTGCCGGCGTCCTGGTAGGCGAGCTTGCGGATGGGCTCCAGGCCCGCCTCCACGCACGCCTCGCTGCGGGCCGGCAAATCCTCCATGTCGGCGACCGTGCCGCGCTGGACCGCGATCTCGGCGCCGCAGGCCGTGTCCGGCGTGACCGTCGACCCGGGGCGCCGCGCCCACTGCAGGCCCGTGTCGAGGTAATCGACGAAGTCGTACGTCTCGCGCCGCTCCTCGTTGGACGTGAAGCCGGACGCGCCGAAGTCCACGGTGCCGGCCGTGATCGACGGCAGAATCAGCGGGAAGTCCTGCTCCCGGACCGTCAACTCCAGATCCAGCACCGACGCCGCCGCCTGCGCCAGGTCGATGTCGAAGCCGACGACCTCGCCGTGCGAATCGCGGAACTCCATCGGGGCGAACGGCGGATTCGTGCCGATGACGATGCTGCCCCGCTCACGGATGTCGTCCGGTACGCGGTCGGCGAGCTCGGGGACGGGCTCCGGTGACACGGGCGCCCATCCGTCGGGGCGGCCGCCTTCCTCGTTCGTGACGCATCCGGCGAGCCCCAGGGTCAACGCGGCCACGATGAGGGCCGCGGCCGCGGCGAAGGGTTTCCTCATGCCGGAAATGCTACAACGCCGCCAACCCCGGACCGGAAGACGGTACCTGGATTGACGGCGTCGGAAAGCGCGTGCGGCGCGGGGGACGCGCGGGGCGGATCAGCCCTTCGCGCCCGAGGTGGAGTCGTTGCGGGCGGCGACCTCCACGGCGGCGGTGACGGCCGGCGCGACGCGCGGGTCCAGCGGCGAGGGGATGATGCGGTCGGGGCGCAGCTCATCGGCGACGACCGCCGCGATGGCGCGCGCCGCGGCCAGCTTCATCGACTTGGTGATGCGCGTGGCGCCCGCGTTCAGCGCGCCCTTGAAGATGCCCGGGAACGCCAGCACGTTGTTGATCTGGTTCGGGTAGTCCGACCGGCCGGTCGCGACGATGGAGCCGTACTTCATGGCGATGTCCTGCGGGATCTCCGGGTTCGGGTTCGCCAGCGAGAACAGGAACGGGCCGTCCGCCATCGACGCCACCTGCTCGCCGGTGAGGTGGCCGGCGGACACGCCGATGAAGGTGTCGGCGTCCTTCAGCGCGTCGGAGATGCTGCCGCGCAGGCCGCGCGGGTTGGTCAGCTCGGCCAGTTTGGCCTTCACGTCGTTCAGCGGCTCACGGTCGGAGTGGATGATGCCGCGCGAATCGACGACGACGATGTCGGTGACGCCGGCGGCCAGCAGCATGCGGGTGGTGGCCACGCCCGCGGCGCCCGCACCGGAGATGACCACGCGCAGATCCTCCAGGCGACGATCCATCAGCTTGCACGCGTTGCGCAGGCCGGCGGTGATGACGATGGCGGTGCCGTGCTGGTCATCGTGGAAAACCGGGATGTCCAGGGCCTCGTCGAGGCGCTTCTCCACCTCGAAGCACCGCGGCGCCGAGATGTCCTCCAGGTTGATGCCGCCGAACGACGGGGCGAGGCGGGCGATGGTCTCGACCAGCTCGTCGACGTCGGTGGTGTCCAGCACGATCGGCACGCCGTTGAGGCCGGCGAAACGGCCGAACAGCTGCGCCTTGCCCTCCATCACGGGCAGCGCCGCCTTCGGGCCGATGTCGCCCAGGCCCAGCACCGCCGTGCCGTCCGAGATGATGGCGACGTTGTTGCCGGTCCAGGTGTACTTCCGGGCCTGCTCCGGATCGTCGTGGATGGCCTCGCACACGAGGGCCACGCCCGGGGTGTAGGCGATGGAGAGGTCGCGGACGCTGTCGAGGCCGATCTTCGAGGCGGTGATGAGCTTGCCGCCCTCGTGGGCGCGGAAAACCTCGTCGCCGGTGACGGCGGCGAGGGAGCCGTTGCCGTTGGTCGCGCCGGCCTGGCCGGTGGTCGCGCGCTCGTCCTGGGCGGCGGCGTCCCGCAGGGACATCGAGCCGTCGTTGTCGTCATGTGCCATGTGCGTCGGTTCCTCGTGTTCGGTGGCGGTCCCGGCCTTGTCGGCGGCCGGTTCGCCCGAGTCATTTCCGCGCTCACTTTATCCGACGGCGCCTACCGTGCCGTAACCGGCCATCGGCGGGACACGTCCCGTTCGCTTCCCGGCCACTTCCGCCGGTGG
>DUOR01000438.1 GCA_012838715.1 Actinomycetales bacterium | reverse complement strand
GCCGGCGATCACCGGGCGGGGTTCCCCGGGCGGGGTTCACGGTACGGTCCGTGCCCGAGGGTATCGTGGTCGCGTGATCAGATTCCGACGTAAGCGCCAGACCGTTCCCGCCCGCACCCCGGGGGAGTTGGATGCGATGCAGGCGGCGGGCGAAATCGTCGGCCGCGCACTGGTGGCGGTGCGGGAGGCCGCGGTGCCCGGCGCCACGACGAAGGACCTCAATGATGTGGCGCATGAGCTCATCACGGGGGAGGGGGCCGTGCCGTCGTTCCTGGGGTACCAGGGTTTCCCGGGTTCGGTGTGCGCGTCGGTGAACGAGGTGATCGTCCACGGCATCCCGTCGGAAAGCGTGGTGCTGAAGGAGGGCGACCTCGTGTCCATCGACTGCGGCGCCATCCTCGACGGGTGGCACGGCGACTCCGCGTGGTCCTTCGGCGTCGGCGAGCTGTCCGAGGGGTGGGAGAAGCTGAATCGCGCCACGTCGGAGGTCCTGTACGAGGGGCTTAAGGCGATGGTGCCCGGCAACCGGCTGACCGACGTGTCGCACGCGCTGGAGGTCGCGACCCGTGCCGCGGAGAAGCGCCACGGCGTGGAGCTCGGCATCGTCGACGGCTATGGCGGGCACGCCATCGGCCGCGAGATGCACCTCGACCCCTTCCTCCCCAACGAGGGCGCCCCGGGCAAGGGGCCGCGCATCGAGGAGGGCTCCGTCCTCGCCATCGAGCCGATGCTCATCCTCGGCGGGGAGTGGGGCTCGGATGAGCTTTCCGACGGCTGGACGGTCGTCACCGCCGACGGCCAGCCCGCCGCCCACTGGGAACACACCGTCGCGGCGACCGCCGACGGCCCCCGGATTCTCACGCCCCGCACCGTCGCGGACTTCTAGGCCGCCGGTGGCTCGCGCCGGAAGAGGCTCGCGTGCCGGCGGCCCGCACCGGAAGAGGCCCGCGCACGGTACCCCAGGGGGCACCCGTGAAGGGCGCTCACCAGGCGTTTCGGTTATCGGGGGGTTAGGTTGGCCCTCATGTCCGATTCATCCTGGTCCCTGGCCATCGTGGCCTCGGAATCCCCGGCGGGCGCGATCCGGGTAGACGGCCGCACCACGTCACTCGGCACCGCGGATCTGCCCGAGCTCATCGCCGCGGCGGCTGGAAAGACACCGCCGACGGAACCCGCGGAGCTCATCCTCGTCCACCCGAAGACGATGGGCGTCGACGAGGTCGGCGAATGGTACGCGGACCTCAATGAAATGGGGGTTCGCGCGCAGCGGGTCAGGGCCATCGCCGACACCGAGGTGATCGCCGCAGCCCGCTACGGCGACGGGGATGCGCGCGAGGTCATCGTCGGCGACGCCGCCAGCGGCGAAGTGTACGACCGCCGCGGCAACTCCTCCCACGGCAGCATGCCGCTGTCGCTGGCCATGTCCCGCATGGTCGCCGACGCCGGCGTCATGACCACCACGGCGGTCCTGGTCGGCTCGGAGGCGGAGGTCAACCGGCAGGCCTCCTCGTTCATGGGGACGCAGGTCCGGCCCGTCGGGATCAACACCGAGACCCTCGCGAACGGCGCCCTGGATCCGGGAATCCTGGGGAAGGCGCTCGGCGGTCACGTGGCCACGTCCGGTTCCGCATCCTCACCACGGGCGGTGCGGAGCCAACGGACCTACCGGCTTCTGCTGGCGGTCGTGCTGGTGGTCATACTCGCCGGAATCCCGCTGGGAATCTGGTGGATCAAGGGGCCCGACGGCTCCGCAACCATCAACGAGGCGGCCGAGCAGGTGTTGGGCCCCGGAGCGCGG
>DUOR01000437.1 GCA_012838715.1 Actinomycetales bacterium | reverse complement strand
TGTCGAAGCGGACGTTCCAGCCGAATAACCGCCGTCGTGCCCGCGTGCACGGCTTCCGTACCCGCATGCGCACCCGTTCGGGCCGCGCCGTGGTCGCCGCCCGCCGCAACAAGGGCCGCGCCCGCCTCACCGCGTAACAGCGGTCCGGGCCAGTGCTTCCCGCGCAGCACAAGCTGCACCGTTCCGGCGATTTCGCCGTAACCATCCGCAAGGGGCGCAGGCTCGGCCGCAGGACCCTGGTCCTGCACTACCTCGACACCGCCGGCAACGGCGGTGTCACCGACGCAGCCGACGCCGGTATCTCCCGTACGGGGGGTCCCCGCGTCGGTTTCGTCGTATCCAAGGGGGTCGGCAACTCCGTGGTCCGGCACGCCGTCACCCGCAAACTCCGTCACGTGATGGCGGAGGCAATGCACCTGATGCCCGACACCGTCGACGTCGTCGTCCGGGCACTGCCGGCCTCCGCCACCGCATCCAGCGAGGAGCTCGCCAAAGATGTGCGCAACGCACTCAAGCGCGCCGCACCCCGGTGACGGGAGCCGCGCCGACGGCGTCGGAAAGCACGGCGACGACGGCGATACCGCGCCAACCCGCGCACATGGCCCCCTGGCGCGCGGCGCCGAGAAAGCCATCCTCTTCTACCGGACCCGCCTCTCCCCCGCGAAAGGAACCGGCAGCTGCCGTTTCGAGCCGACGTGCTCCGCATACGGCCTCGAAGCGGTCCGCCGTTACGGCGCAATCCGCGGCCTGTGGCTGACGTTTCTGCGCATCGCCCGCTGCGCCCCCTGGCATCCCGGCGGCTGGGATCCGGTGCCCCGCACCTATCCCGGCCTCGCTTCCTGGTGGCGGCGCATGCACGGGTAACCTGGGCGGAGGCTGACGTAGACGGCCCCTTTCCCACGACAGGAGTTCCACCAGACCGTGCTCAATTTCATTTACTATCCGATTTCGGCCATTTTGTGGTTCTGGCATCAGGCGATGGGCCTGATCATGGACCCGGCCTCGGGCATTTCCTGGGTGCTCGCGATCATCCTGCTGGTCGCGACCATCCGAATCCTGCTGTTCCGCCCCATGATGAAGCAGCAGCGTTCGGCGATGAAGATGCAGAAGATGCAGCCGCGCATGCAGGAGATTCGCGCCAAGTACAAGAACGACCAGCAGCAGCAGGCCATGGAGATGCGCAAGCTGCAGAAGGAAATGGGCGTCAACCCGCTCGCCGGCTGCCTGCCCATGCTCGTGCAGATCCCGGTCTTCCTCGGCCTGTTCCACGTGCTCCGCTCGTTCAACCGCACCGGTGAAGGCGCCGGGTCCGTCGGCCAGGCCTCGATGACCGTCGAGGAGAACTGGAACACCGGCAACTACTTCTTCGGCGTCGAGGACGTCCGGTCCTTCCTGCTGGCGCGCATCGGCAACTCGCCTCTGGCGGCGTCCATCATGATGGACGAATCCCAGAAGGCGGCGTTCTCCGCCCCCGACGCCGCCTCGAACTTCACCCGCACCGACGTCATGGTCATCGCCATCCCGCTGATGATCCTCTCGGCCGCGATGATCCACTTCAACGCCCGCATGTCCATCAACCGCACCAAGCGGCGCCAGGAGTCCGGCCTGCAGCAGAAGCAGGAAGGCATGATGGGCACGCAGATGGACATGATGAACCGCATGATGCTGTGGTTCATGCCCCTCATCATTCTCGCCACGGGTGCCATCTGGACCGTGGGCCTGCTCGTCTACATGGTGTTCAACAACGTGTGGACCTACTTCCAGCAGCGCTACATCTTCAGCCGCCTGGACCGCGAGGAAGAGGCCGAGGTCGAGGCCGAGCGCCTGGCGAAGCAGACCGCCCAGCAGAAGCTGGCCCCGAAGGTCGGCGCCCGCCCGGTGAACCCGAAGAAGGGCGGCAAGGCCCGCAAGGGCGCCGGCCACAAGACGGTCACCGAGAACGTCACCGAGGCCGACGCCGATGCGCAGTCCACCGACTCCGGTGCGACCGCTGTGGAGACCGCCGACACCGCGACTGCCACCGAGACCGACCACATCCCCTCGAAGCCCGCTCCCGGCCAACGCCCCGCGAACCCCAAGAAGCGCAAAAAGAAAAAGCGCTGACCGTGTTCTAGAGCGCAGGAGCCGTCTACGTACGACATGAAGAATCCGCCCCACCATTCCGGTGGGGCGGATTTTTTCGTTCCCGGGGGTCGGGTTGTCGTGGCGGGGAGCGTTGGAGTTGTGGCGGGCGGGTGGTCGTCGTGGTTCTGGCATCGATGTTGGTGCGGCCTCGTTTAATCCCATGGTTGTCATTTGGTGGTCGGAGGCCGACGCGTCTTCGGGTTGTCCCCTGGAGCGTCGTCCGGGTTCGGGCATGGCCCCTCCCCTATCTCCGCTAGTGGGCCCTCGTGGCAAGATGAGGTCAACGGAACATGGTCACGCCACGGCCAATCGCTTGGTTTCACATCAAACCGAAAGCGTGTGTTTCACGTGAAACATCGATGGAGGGTCACCTGATGAAGAAGCAGCCCGAGAGCATGGACACCGACAGCGGCGTCGTGCCTGCCGAGCCGATGTCGACGGCAGAAGGTCGCCAGGGAGGCCGCGGTGTTGCATCCCCGAATCCTTCGGAGGGTGATGGATCGGACGAGCACCCTGGCAAGGAAGTGCCGGCGGATGCAGTCGTTGAGCCGACCGAGGCCGTGGAGAAGGCATTCGGCGACCGAGCCGATCTTGCGCGTCAGTACCACGCATGGCTGGCCGAGCATGCCACGGTGCGCGGGCTCATCGGGCCCCGTGAAGTCCCGCGCCTGTGGGACCGCCACATCCTCAACTGCGCGGCGCTCGCCGACGTTGTGCCCGAGGGGGCCAGCGTCGCCGACGTGGGTTCCGGCGCCGGCTTGCCCGGTATCCCGCTCGCCATCGCCCGGCCCGACGTGAAGGTCACGCTGATCGAACCTCTCCTCCGGAGGACCAAGTTCCTGGACGAAGTCGTCGCGGATCTTGGCCTCACTAACGTGACGGTGCTCCGTGGGCGCGCCGAAGAGAAAGTCGTTCGGAAGGAGGTCGGTGCCGTGGACGTGGTCACCTCCCGTGCGGTCGCCCCGCTGGGCAAGCTCGCCGGCTGGTCGCTCCCGTTGGTTCGCACCGGGGGCCGGATGATCGCCATGAAGGGTTCCAGCGCTGCGGAGGAGATTGAGCGCGACGGAAAGCTCATCGCTAAGGCGAAGGGGAAGTTCCCATCGATCGTCGAAATCGGTGAGTCGATTTTGGATACCCCGACCTACGTCGTGGACATCACGAAGAAGTAGTTCGGTTGCGGAGCGGGGCACTTTCGGGTGCCCCTCTCCTCATTGCTTGTGGTTTGGCCCCGGGCCGTGGGGTCCGAGTGATTGGTCTGTTGGGGGCCCAGGGTACTTCGCTGGCTTCAAAGCTCGTGTCGTCTACCGGCGGCATTCGATTGTGGCGACAACCCGGCGGTTTGATCGACGCGAACCGTGGCGGTTCATCTCAGGCCGGGGTTGTCTCCGCTCGGGTTCGTTGCCGGTGGGTGCGGAGTGCATGCGTCATCGGTGGGTGTTGCTCGGTGGACTCGACGGGTCGTCGTGGACCACTCCCCCAACGTTTCACGTGAAACGCCTGCGATTGTGCGTGTAACGCCGCGTTGCGTCATGGGGCGTGGCGTCACCCGCCAAACGCGGTTTCGACGTGTTTCACGTGAAACTTCGTCGACGGGTTCGCTGCGCTCGGTTGAACAGCGAGGCGTTCCCACCGAAATCGAACAGTTCCCTCATCCATCAAGCTGTTCGTGATTCGTCGCGTCGGAAACGGGTTCTGGGTTGTGGAACATGCCGGGTTCGTTGGCACGGGTCTTCGGGACGTTCGGAGAGCAGGGGATCGGCACCCGACTACACCTGAGTCGGCCGGGAACCCGGCCCGGCCATTGCGCGCTCACGTCATTGAGGTCGTCGCTTTCCGACGTCGAGAGCCGGCGACGCAGTTGTCCCTGAGGCCCAGCGCCCAGTGTGGGCCGAGTTGTGGCGCGCTGGTCAGCATCTGTGCATGGGGTTTCCGGGCTAGGCGGCCGTCGTCGGGTGTTGTGTGCACGGGAGCCAGGCACCATTCGGAACCATCAGCAACCGTTGTTACGCGATGTTTCACGTGAAACAAGGTCAAGTTGGGCGGCCGTTGAGGGCAATCCGAGAAAGAGACTAAGGTTGGGGAGGCACCCAATCCGGACGGTGGCCGACCCGGCGAACCGGACGAAAACCGCATGTAAGCGCCGCCCGGAACCCGGCCGGCGCTCCGGATCAGCGCAGGAATCGAAGGGATAGTAAGTGGCCCGTAAGTCATGGGAAGATACGCCGATTGCGGCGGCGGCACGTCGCGCGGCTCAGGTGAAGGCGCCCAACCGTCTGTCACTGCCCAAGCCGGAACGGCCGCGCCGTATCTGCGTCGCAAACCAGAAGGGCGGCGTCGGCAAGACGACCACCGCCGTCAACATCGCTTCGGCACTTGCCCACCATGGCCTCAAGGTCCTCGTCATAGACAACGACCCTCAGGGCAACGCATCCACCGCGCTGAGCATCGACCATCGCAGCGGCACCGTCTCCACCTATGAGGTGCTCATCGGCGAGGCCACTCCGGCCGAAGCCATGCAGCAGTCCCCGGAGTCCGAGAACCTGTGGTGCATTCCCGCTACCCTCGATCTCGCCGGCTCCGAGATTGAACTGGTCAACCTCTTCAACCGTGAGCGCCGGCTGCGCCAGGCCGTCACGGATGAGTTCCTCGAGGAACAGGGCATCGATTACCTGATCATCGACTGCCCGCCCTCCCTTGGCCTGCTGACCTTGAACTCCATGACCGCGGCCGAGGAAGTGGTCATCCCGATTCAGTGCGAGTTCTACGCCCTCGAAGGCGTGACCCAGTTGATGAACAACGTGGAGATGATCCGCCAGCACCTCAACCCGGAGCTGCACATCTCCGCGGTCGTTCTGACGATGTACGACGGTCGCACGAAGCTTTCCGACGAGGTCGCCAACGAGGTCCGCCGCCACTTCGGCGAGGCCGTACTCAAGAACGTGATCCCGCGATCCGTGAAGGTCTCGGAGGCGCCGGGCTTCGGGCAGACCGTGATCAGCTACGATCCCGGTTCGCGTGGTGCACTGGCGTACATGGACGCCGCGAAGGAGTTCGCCGAGCGAGGCGACTACGAGCCCTCCCCCGCGAGCGGCGCCATCGGTGTCGCACCGGCGGCGAACTGACGGAAGTGATTGAGCAATGACGAAGGACAAGAAGGACCCCCGTCGCGGAGGTCTGGGCCGCGGATTGGCGGCGCTGATCCCCACCGCCCCGGAGAGCAACCCGTCGGTCGGCGACGGTGCCGCCGACATCATCTTCGGTCCGCGCGGAAACCGTCACAGTGACGATAATACAATGACCGGCGATCGATCGGCGAATCGTCACAGTGACGAAAATGTTCACCGAGGCGCAACCACGACGTCGGGGCGCGATCGAGCGCGCGACGCTCAGCAGCCGGGTGGCGGGGACTCGGTAGCCGGTGCGGGGAGTGCGGCCAATGTTTCACGTGAAACATCCGCGGGCTCCGATGGCCGCGGAGCGTCGGCCACCGATTCCAAGAACGAGGGTTCGGTGGAGAGCGCCGCAACGGTCACCGGGGCCGCCGACGGAACCGGCATCGGTGCGACGTACCGTGAGATCGAGATTCCGCTGATCATCCCGAACCCCCGCCAGCCGCGCGAGGTGTTCGAGGAGGAGCCTCTCCGCGAGCTCGCCCACTCGATCCGCGAGTTCGGGCTGATGCAGCCGATCGTGGTCCGGCAGATTCCGGAGCAGGATCGGGCCAAGGCTCTCGAGGTCGCCCGCGAGAAGGACGGCTCCGCAGGGCAGCCCGAATACGAGATCATCATGGGCGAGCGCCGTTGGCGCGCGTCGCAGCTCGCCGGCCTCGATTCGATCCCGGCCATCGTCCGTGAAACTTCCGATGATTCGATGCTGCGCGACGCGCTGCTCGAGAACATCCACCGCGTTCAGCTGAACCCACTCGAAGAGGCGGCGGCGTACCAGCAGTTGCTCGAGGAGTTCGACGTCACCCAGGCCCAGTTGGCGGAGCGCATCGGCCGGTCCCGACCGGTCATCACCAACATGATCCGTTTGCTGCAGCTGCCGGTCGCCGTCCAGCGTCGGGTTGCCGCCGGAGTGCTCACCGCGGGTCACGCACGCGCGCTCCTGGGCATCAAGACGGGCGCCGGGGATCAGGAGCACCTCGCCGACCGCATCGTCGCCGAAGGACTGTCCGTCCGGGCGACGGAAGAAGCCGTCACCCTCATCAATCGCGGCGACGACGCCGAAGGCAGGAAGAAGCGGGAACTACTCCCCCAGCCCGAGCAGCTGAGCGTGTGGGCGGACCGCCTCGCGGACTCCTTCGACACGAAGGTCACCGCCACGATGGGCAAGCGGAAGGGCCGCATCGTCATCGAGTTCGGTGATCTCGAGGACTTTGACCGGATCATGTCGCTGATCGAGAACGACGGCGACTGACCGACGGAGTATGCCGCGATGCCCCACGGATTCATCGAACCAATCGACCTCTCGAACCGCAGGACCATCCACCTGGACACTCTGCGGAGCCTCTTCTGGGAAATCGCCCCGGAACGCCCCGGTGGCGACGGCGGCCGCATCCCGCGGTTCGGTGACGAGGGATCACCGGAAACGATGAACCCGGGCCGCGTCGTCGGCAACCCGTGGCGCAGAATGGGCCTGCACGGGCCCGTGGGCGGCTCAAAGAGCTCCCAACGGGGTCAAGGCCCAAAGGCGGGCGATGACGCCGCAGAGGGCGCCGTCGGAAAGCAAACCAACGACCCGGGGATCGGCGGGCACGGCGACACGGAGTTCGAGAAGGAGGCGTGGCTCAACCGCGTCACCGTCGACTGGGGGCTGTGCGGCTTCAGCATCGGCGAGGCGCTCGACAGGGCCGTCGCAGCGACCGTGCTGTTCGCCCCGCCCCGCTTCGCGCCGACCGCATCGGTCATGCCGACCGGGCCGATCTCACCTGACGCCGTGATGCTGATGAGCCTGCACATCGATCCCATCGTCGCCGGCACCGGCGCGGAGGACGCGCTCGTCGGCACCGCGGTACGGCACCTGGCCGGGCGCGGCGTGAAGGCGGTCGAGGCCTTCGGCTGCTCCGGCGACGGCGACGACGAACGGCAGACCATCCCCCGCGAGGAGATGACCCTCACCGAATCGATTCTCCATGCCGTCGACGCGCCGCGGCTGCCCCCGGCCTGCAACTCGACGACGCTCGGCGGGGTCAATCATGCGGCGGGGGACATCATCCCCACGCGAATCCTGATCAATGCCGGCTTCACGGTCGTCGAACCGCACCCGACCCACCCTCGGCTGCGCCGCGAACTCGACCCTGAACTGGACTGGTCGGCCGCGGTCGGCGAAGCGCTGGACCAGCTGGTCGCAGCGCAGTTCTACGCTTCCCTCTCGGCCTCGAGGAGCTCGACGAAGCTGTAGGTGCCGGTCATCGGCTGGTCGTCGTCCTCGGAGAGGTACAGGCGCTTGACCGCCACGACAATCGCCTCGGCGATGGTGTCGCGGTGATCCGGGGAGGTCAGAACCGACACGTCGCCCGGGTTGGTCAGGTAGCCGACCGACACCTCGACGGTGGGCATCTGCGTCAGGCGCAGCAGGTCCCACGTGCGGCCGTGGGTGCGGCAGTCGTTCAACGGCGTGCGGGCGATGATCTCGCGCTGGATCAGGCCGGACAGCCGCTCGCCCAGGATGGAGTTGTTGCCCATCCGCGAGCCGAAGTAGAAGCTGGCGACGCCGTTGGCGGCCTCCGATTCGAAACGATCGGCGGCCAGCGAAATGACCACGTCGGCGCCGACGGCATTCGCCAGTTCGGCGCGCTCGGCAACGGTCGGGTTACCCGTTCGGGGGCGGGAGACGATTGTTTCGGCGCCCGCGGCGACCAACCGGCCCTCAACGCGTGCGGCGAGGTCCCAGAGGATCTCCTCCTCGGTGATGGCGCCGTAGGGGCCCTGGACCGTCATGCCCCGGTCGTCGGGGCCGAGGCCCGGATCGATGAAGACCTTCTTGCCGGTGATCTTCGGGCCGGCCGCGCGGACGTGCTCGAGCTCCTTGAGCTTCACCTGCGAACCGCCCTTGATGGAACGGCCGAGGTAGTCGAGTGCGCGGAAGGTCTTCGGGCCGCAGATTCCGTCGGGCTCCAGGCCCGAGTTCAGCTGGTAGTCACGGACCGCGGCCTCGGTGATGGCGCCGAAGTGACCGTCGACGCGCGTATCGAAAAAGCCCAGGCCCTGCAGCCTTTCCTGCAACTTGCCGACATCGTCGCCAATCATTGGTGCAACCGGATCATAGTTAAGGACCCGCGTTCCAAGCGTGTAGGAGGCCTCGCGGATCAGGCGCAGGGTGTCCTCGCGGATGACGCCATCGGCGAGGATGCCGCGGCTCTGCTGGAACGTCAGGAGAGCGGTCCGCAGGTCGTCGTCGAAAAGGTCGTCGTCGCCACGCCACTGGGGCGATTCCGACCGGGTGGCCTCACCCTCGAACTCGGAGATCATGCCCAGCCGGGCCAGGGTGGACCGCACTTCGGCGACCCGCGGAGACCGATCCCCCACCTGAAGATGTTCCGGCACCGGGCGTCCCCTTCCTTCACGCAATCAAGGGGGCCGCGTCACCTGGCCCCGCCGTCAATACGGTACCAGCTACAGCTGCGCTTCAACCTTCTCGCGGATCTCGGCCTTGGGGCGCACGCCGACGAGCTCGTCGACCTTCTGGCCGCCCTTGAAGATGACGAGGGCCGGAATCGACATGATCTGGAACATCGCGGCGAGCGTGCGCTCCTCCTCGATGTTGACCTTCGCGAAGACGGCCTGGTCACCCATCTCGCCGGCCAGCTCATCGATGACCGGGGACAGCTTGCGGCAGGGGCCGCACCACTCGGCCCAGAAGTCGACGAGGACGGGCTTGTCCGACTCGACGACGGTGGACTTGAAGTTCTCGGCGGTCACGGTAACGACAGACATGATTCTCCTAAAAGCAACTCGGATTATATTGGTCGATTGTATCAGCGGGTGGTCGCGACGAGAAGGGGTTCCGCGTCGGCCGGGCCCGCCAACCCACGGCGGGCAGGGCGGGCCACTGCGTGCCTCGCCTAGCGCGCCTTCCCTAATGCGCCTAGTCCAGCGCGGCGAGGTAGTGCTCCGCGTCGATGGCGGCGGTGCAGCCGGTGCCGGCGGCGGAAATGGCCTGCTGGTAGGTCTTGTCCACCAGGTCGCCGGCGGCGAAGACGCCGGGCAGCGAGGTGCGGGTGGAGGGGGACTCGACCTTGACGTAGCCGTCCTCGTCGAGGTCAATCTGGTCCTTGACCATCTGGGAGCGCGGGTCGTGGCCGATGGCGACGAACATGGCGGTGACCGGAAGTTCGGAGAGCTCGCCGGTGACGGTGTCGCGGAGCTCGAGGGCGGTGACGGCGCCGTCGCCGAGGACGCGGTTGACGGTCTTGTTGGTGGCCCAGCGGATCTTGTCGTTGTTCTTGGCGCGCTCGAGCATGATGGCGGAGGCGCGGAACTCCTCGCGGCGGTGGACGATGGTGACGGACTTGGCGAACTTGGTCAGGAAGGTCGCCTCCTCCATCGCGGAGTCGCCGCCGCCGATGACGGCGATGTCGTGGTCGCGGAAGAAGAAGCCGTCGCAGGTGGCGCAGGAGCTGACGCCGTGGCCGAGCAGGCGCTCCTCGCCGTCGACGCCGAGGTAGCGGGGGGCGGAGCCGGTGGCCAGGATGACGGCGCGGGCGCGGAACTCCTCCTCGCCGACCCACACGGACTTGACGTCGCCGGTGAGGTCCATGCGGTCGACGTCCTCCATGCGCAGGTCGGCGCCGAAGCGCTCGGCCTGGTTGCGCATGTTGTCCATCAGGTCGGGGCCCTGGATGCCCTCGGCGAAGCCGGGGAAGTTCTCGACGTCCGTGGTCGTCATCAGCGAGCCGCCGAACTCGATGCCCTCGAAGACGATGGGCTTGAGTTCTGCGCGGGCGGCGTAGATGGCCGCGGTGTAGCCGGCGGGGCCGGAACCGACGATGATGACGTCGTGGATGGTGTCGGTCATTGGTTTTCCTCCAGGGCGGGGATTGGGGCGCCGCGGGGGCGCCGGGGTGTCGCTGTGTTCAACCGGGGGGAAGTCTAACGGGGCGCGCCGATGGTGTCGTGCACGAGCGGGGGTCCGGGTTCGCTTCCGCATCCTTCAGTCACCACCAACACCGATACTCGCCCGGGTATTCCCGTGGCGAGGACGAACAGTTGCCGAACCCTCCCCTCGACGGTGACGGGCGCCGCCCCGAGCAGCGCACCGGCGCTTTCCCCGTGCCCCGCCAGGCATTCTTCGAGGGCCGCGGGGTCGCGCAGCGCCGACAGGTTCCGTTCGCCCATCGCGCCGCCGACGGCGGGGGCCACCGACGCGAGCTCGACCTCCGCTTCGACGGGCCCCTCCCCGTCGGGGTGTTCCCCTCCCCCGCTTTCCGACGCCGTGATCCCGCGATCCGCCCCGGAACCGAGGAAGGATGCGCCGGTGGCGGCGATGAACGTCACGGCCGCGGCGGCGGCGAAGGTGATGAATCGGCCGGCCCGGCGCCGGGCATGGTCGGCGATCGCGGTGACCGCCCCGGCCCCCGTTCCGGGGGCCGCGTC
>DUOR01000436.1 GCA_012838715.1 Actinomycetales bacterium | reverse complement strand
CGGCGGGTCGGGGATACTGGCGCCATGAGCACCCATCGCACCTGGTCCGAGATCGTCGCCGCCGATCCTTCCCATTCGCGCCGGTACGCGCAGCGGTGGGAGCAGTTCCTCGCGCAAGGGCGGGACATAGACGGGGAGGCTCGGCTCATCGATGCGATGGCGCCGCGGGGGGCCCGCATCCTGGATGCGGGCTGCGGGCAGGGTCGCCTCGGCGGGTATCTCGTGGGGCGGGGCCACGAGGTCGTCGGCGTGGACATCGATCCGTACCTGATCTCGGTCGCCCGCAGCCGGCAGCCTGGCGGTACGTGGCTGGTGGGGGATCTGGCCGGGCTGGGTGAGGTGCTGTCGAAGGTCTCCGACGAGTCGCTTTCCGACGCCCACCCGCGCGGCGACTTCGATCTCATCGTCGCGGCCGGAAACGTCCTGACCTTCATCGATCCGGCCGACCGCATCGCCGTACTCGAGGGCTTCCGGGACGCGCTCGCCGATCCGCCCGCAAACCGGGGCGACGACGCGTCAGCCGGGGAGGGGCACGTCGGCAAGCGGGGCAGGGCGGTCCTCGGCTTCGGCGCGGGGAGGGGCTGGGATTTCGACCAGTTCGAGCGGGACGCGGCGGCGGCGGGACTGCGCGTGCTGCAACGCTTCGGCACCTGGGACCTGCGCCCCTTCGACCCCGCCGGCGGGTTCCTCGTGGCGGTGCTCGAACGGGCCTGAACGGCGCGGCGGCGCTTGCCCCCGAGCCCGGCGGCGGCCGGCACATGACCTGCATCGCGTGATTTGGGGCCTTACCCCATCGCGTGCCATAATGCACGGGTTGCGCATGGCGGTGCGCGTCAACGTGGCGGCCGGCTCCCGGCCCCGTTGAGACCCCCGCCGAACAACGCGCAATGGACCGCGTGCGCCCGGGACGGAAATCCGGCGCACACAGCAATCCAGGTCAAGGAGAACCGTAGTGATTCAGAAGGAATCGCGTTTGCGGGTCGCCGACAACACCGGTGCCAGGGAAATCCTGTGCATCCGCGTTCTCGGTGGCTCGACCCGACGCTTCGCCGGCATCGGCGATGTCATCGTGGGCACCGTCAAGGAAGCCGCACCGGGCGGCAACGTCAAGGCCGGCGAGATCATCCGCGCCGTCGTCGTCCGCGCCAAGAAGGAGACCCGTCGCCCGGACGGCTCCTACATCTCGTTCGACGAGAACGCCGCCGTGCTGATCAAGGCCGACAACGAGCCGCGTGGCACCCGCATCTTCGGCCCGGTCGCGCGTGAGCTGCGCGACAAGAAGTTCATGAAGATCGTGTCGCTCGCGCCGGAGGTGATTTAAGTGAAGATCCGCAAGGGCGATACCGTCCTGGTCATCTCGGGCCCGGACAAGGGCGCGCAGGGCAAGGTCATCGAGGCCTACCCGACGCGCGACAAGGTCCTGGTCGAGGGTGTGAACCGCATCAAGAAGCACGTCGCCAACTCCGCCCAGGAGCGCGGCGCGTCTTCCGGTGGCATCGTCACCCAGGAGGCCCCGATCCACGTGTCGAACGTCATGCTCGTCGACGAAGAGGGCACCCCGACTCGCGTCGGCTACCGCTTCGACGAGGACGGCAAGAAGGTTCGCATCTCCCGTCGTACCGGGAAGGACATCTAATGAGCGAGAATTACACCCCCCGCCTGAAGGCGCGTTACCGCTCCGAGATCCGCGAGAACCTGCAGAAGGAGTTCTCGTTCGAGAACGTCATGCAGATCCCGGGCGTCACCAAGGTCGTCGTCAACATGGGCGTCGGTGCGGCCGCGAACGATTCGAAGCAGATCAACGGCGCGCTGAACGACCTGACCCTCATCACCGGCCAGAAGCCGGAGATGCGTCGGGCCAAGAAGTCGATCGCCAACTTCAAGCTGCGCGAGGGCATGCCGATCGGCGCCCGCGTCACGCTGCGCGGCGACCGCATGTGGGAGTTCCTGGACCGTCTGCTGACGGTCGCCCTCCCGCGAATCCGCGACTTCCGCGGCCTGTCGGACAAGCAGTTCGACGGCCACGGCAACTACACCTTCGGTCTCTCGGAGCAGTCCATGTTCTACGAGATCGACATCGACAAGATGGACCGCCCGCGCGGCATGGACATCACCGTCGTCACCACGGCCACGAACAACGACGAGGGTCGCGCCCTGCTGCGCGAGCTCGGCTTCCCGTTCAAGACCGCGGAGAACCAGCAGCACTAATCGCCGCCCGGCCGGCGGGTCCGCCCCCTGCGGGTGAATTCGCTTGCCGACGGCGGGAGTCCCGGCTCCCGGCTGCATGAAGCGGCGCCCCACCGAATCGGTGGGGCGCCGCTTTCGCGATCCCGGGGGCGGTTGCCGGGATGGCTGTGGTGCTGCGGCGGCTGCGGTTACCCGGGCGGTTGTTGCCCGGCTGCGGTTGCCCGGGTTCGGGTCGCCGCGGTTGCGGGGTCGGATTCCAGGGAACGGGCGTGTCGCGGAGCACGGATTGTCCCCGCTCGAGTGGGGCCCGTGGGGGTAGTGGGACAAAAATAAATTACTGTGAAGTCCTTCGGTGGCTCGGCCCGCGAACGCACCAATTGGCCGCCTGGCACTGTGATTAACATCACATTTAGTGCGCGCGTTGCAGAATCGCCCCGGTGGTAAAGGTCGTTTTCCCTGGCCATGCGTTCCGAAATCCGCAAATGCGCTGTTTATCACGGGAAAGTCACGGAAAGCCGCCGTATCGGTAACGACGCCGTGATCGTTACGCCGGTCGCGCGGACGCTGATAAAGGGGTAAGTCCGCACCTCAACCAACTTGACACCAATCTCAGGAACCGCGATTGTTCTTAGCCATGAAGAAGTTCTCCACTGCGTTCAAGACCGCGGCCGTCGCCGCCGTTGCCGCCCTGGGCCTCGGCCTGGGCGCCGGCACCGCCGTTGCCCAGTCCCCCATGCCCGCCATTCAGGAGATCCCGGGCATCCAGGACCTGATCCCGGCGCAGTCCACCGGCGCCAAGCAGGTCGTCACCTTCGGCGACTCCTTCACCGCCAACGCCGGCAAGTCCGGCCCGCGCGGCCTCGAGGAGGGCCAGACCCCGATCGTGGCCAACTGCGCCACCGACATGGAGAACTGGCCGAAGATCGCCGCCGATCAGGCCGGCAAGTCCCTCGGCGACTGGTCCTGCAACGGCATGGGCGGCGCCCCGGTCGTGCAGCTGGTCGGCTACGTCGAGGCCGCCATCATGCACGGCGACCTGGGTCCGGGCACCGAGGACGTCGTCTTCATGTACGGCGGCATGGACGCGCTCATGTGGGCCGACGTCGCCGGCGAGATGCAGATCGTGGGCGGCCTGAACCCGTCCGCGTACCATCAGGAGCTGCAGCACGCGGCCAACCGCATCCGCGAGGTCGCCCCGGGCGCCCAGATCCACCTGGCCTCCTACCCGGAGTACGCCACCAACGACCAGCTCTGCCTGGTCAACCTGCCGGGCCGGACCATCCCGATCCCGGCCCCGGGCGGCACCCAGGTCCAGCAGGCGTTCCGCGACACGATCCGCAACGCCGCCGGCGCCATCGGCGCGAACTTCATCGACGTGTACCAGGCCACCATCGGCCACGGCACCTGCAACCCGGATGACAACCAGCGCTTCGTCGCCGGTTTCCAGGATCCGGTCATGGGCCCGATGACGAACCACCCGACCATCAAGGGTCAGTACGCGATGGGTGACATCATCGCCCCGCACATCCGCTAAAGCACTTCTTCATCGAACCCGCGGGCTCCCGGCAGATGCCGGTCGAGCCCGCGGGTTCTTTCATGTCCGGTTCCGTTCCGGCGCGTGCGTCCGTTCTTTAGTGCGCGGGCCCGGACCTTCTCGCCCGGCTTTGCTCGGGCACGGTCCCCGCGCCTGCCTGGTTGGCTCGGAGTGCCTCGCGCGCCCGGCATCCCAATAGCGCCGCGGCCCTTGACTCGTGGCCAGCATGCCCACGCCGCCGCCTTTAACTCGGGAACAGCCCGCCCGCGGCACCGCCTTTAACTCGGGATCAGCCCACCCACGTCCTTTAGCTCGGGATCAATAACTCGGGATCAGTCCTTTTCCCCGGCCCAAAAGTCGGGATCAGGGTTGATCCCGAGTTATTGATCCCGAGTTTTG
>DUOR01000435.1 GCA_012838715.1 Actinomycetales bacterium | reverse complement strand
GGCTTCGGCGCCGCCCGCTGGTGGCGCCGGGCCGTCCGCAACTCGGTCAACCGCGCCCTGGCGGAAAACCGCCCCATGCGCCTGTCCGTCTCCGCCGCCCGCCTGCGGGACGAGAAGGTGCGCCGCGACATCCTGAAGATCGTCGACCTCGCCGTCGCCGCGGGCGCCCGACCCGCCGGCTACGGCTCCGTGCCCCTGCGGATGGCCGCCTGACCGGGGCGGGCGCCGGACCGGGCCACGTCGGAAAGCACCTTCACCCCACGACGGCCGCGCCCGAACGCGCGTACGATGGGGCGGCATGAGCGACCTGCATGACATTGCCGTGACCACCATCGACGGACGCGAGACCACCCTGACGGACTGGGCGGGCCACGTCCTGCTCATCGTCAACGTCGCCAGCGAATGTGGCCTGACCGAGCAGTACGGGACCCTGCAGGAACTGCAGGACGAATACGCCATGCGCGGCTTCTTCGTCCTCGGCTTCCCCTGCAACCAGTTCGGGGGACAGGAGCCCGGCACCGAAGCGGAAATCAAGGAGTTCGCCTCCTCCGAATTCGGCGTGGAATTCCCGATGTTCGCCAAGATCGACGTCAACGGCGACGACGCCCACCCGCTGTACCAGCTGCTCCGCCAGACCCCCGACGCCGACGGCGAGGCCGGCGACGTCGCCTGGAACTTCGAGAAGTTCGTCGTCGACGAAGCCGGCAATGTCGTCGGCCGATTCCGCCCCAAGACGCAGCCCGACGACGACGCCATCATCGACGTCATCGAGGAGCACCTGCCGGTCTAGGGCGCCTGCGGGTCTGAAGTACTTGCCCGGCTAAGACTCCTGGCGGTTCAAGGCACCTGCCCGGCCAAGGGGCCCGGCCAACGGTCCCGGCTGGCGCGGGAATCAGTTCCCGCCGTCGTCCTCCGGGCGGCGCTGCTCCGCCGGGCGATCGTCGTGGGCCTCGCCGTCGACGTCGCGGCCCTCGGCGTCATCCGGATCATCGCCGACGGTGTCCTCGGCGCCATCCCCATCGGTTCCGGCCCCGCCGTCCCCGTCGTCGACGTGGCCGCCGCCGAGCGTCACGCCGCCCGGCCCCGGGAACGTGAAACCGTCGACCGGCGGGAACGGATCCTCCAACCGGCCCGTCGCGCCGTAGCCCAGGATGCCGCCGCGGTTGCGCAAGTCCATCCGCGCGTACCCGACCTTGCCCAGCTCATCGCCGCCGACCGTGCGCACCTCCAGGCCAATCACCCCGACGACGATGTTCACGTGCTCGCCGAACGGCCACGGGTAGTCGTAGAAGATGACGTCGCCGATTTGCGGCACGTAATCGGGCTCCGCCTCCGCGGGGATGTAGGTGCCCCGGGCCGCGAAGGCGTCGGCAAGCTCAAGCGTGTCGCGCACCAGCCACGCGGAGGGATCGTCGGCGCGCGGCTCCCGCACGGGCAGACCCACCTCGTTGAGGACCCACGACACGAACGCCGCGTCCCACGGGCCGCTCGCGTCGGGGATGAAATCCGGGTCCTCGGAACCGTCCGCGGGACCAATCCGCGAATGATCCGGCGCCAACCCCGAATCACCGGGGGAGAAGAACCGATCCGGCGACGGCTGCTGCTCGTACTGGACGCGGGTGACGTCCATGATGTCCCGCTGGTACTGCGGCCGCTCCGGATCCGTCTCCGGGAACGTCCCCCCGCGCCACGCCAAAAGATTCACCGGACCCCACAACGTCATCGCGGCACCGAACGCGAAGATGAAGCCCAGCAGGAGGATGGGCCATGG
>DUOR01000434.1 GCA_012838715.1 Actinomycetales bacterium | reverse complement strand
TTTTCGGGCGGGCCACGCGGCCGCTCCCCGTCGCCACGCGGCACCGCCCCCGTCGCCACGCGGCACCGCCCCCGTCGCCACGCGGCACCGCCCCCGCGTGACGTGCGCGTCGTTCACTTCCGGCCGGGCCGGGTCAGCCAAGTCGCTGCCCCGGCCCGGTCGTCGTCCGTAGGATGGGCGGCGTGACTTTCCGATCCGACAATTCCCGTTCCGCCCGCGCCTCCCATGCCGAGGAGCGCGCCCGCCTGCTCGTGCAGGAGGTCCTGGACCGTGACGAGCGCCTGCGCTCGAACCTGTCCTCCCCTGGCGTCGATCCGTGGGAATGCCGGTTCATCGCGGACGATTCGATCAATGAGGGCCCGATCGCCACGTGGCGGGAGGAGGCCAATCGCGCGCGCCGTCTGTTGCGCCGCTATTCCATTCAGGCGGATTACCGCGAGAAGCTGCGCGACACGGAGCGCCGCATCGATTCGATGCTGCACCTGGCCGAGCACCTCGAGGAGACGTGGGATGACGCCGCCGCCGCGTCGAAGAGGCTTTCCGACGCCGAGGCGAAGGATGCCGAGGCCTTCCAACGCGAACGGGAGCGCCAGAACTCGCTGGCGGAGGCCAAGCGGGCCCGCGAGGAGAAGGTCCGCGAGTTCCGCCGTCGTGCGGAGCACCTCGCGTCGGATGCCTTCGACCGCACCCGTGACGTCGGCGGCGACATCCTGCGCCGTTCCCTCGACGCCGGCCGGGAGGCCCTGGACAAGTTGCCGTCGCTGTCGGATTGGCCGCGCCGCGGCAACGGCGGCGGGTTCGAGGAGCCGCGCGAGGTGCGGAAGGCCGAGGCCCGCGACCTGCGGCATGAGCCGCCGCTGCCCGAGGACTGAGCGGTGGCCGATTTCCCCGCCGCCCCGGTCGACCTTCGGCTGGTGGTCGTGGACATGGACGGCACGCTTCTCGACGGCGAGGGGCGGCTGCCCGCCGAACTGCCGCGCATGCTCGACCGGTTGCATGCGCGGGGCATCGTCTTCGCCCCGGCGTCGGGCCGCCAGTACGCGACGCTGCGCGACATGTTCGCCAGGGTCGGTGGACTCACGACCTTCATCGCCGAGAACGGCAACGTCGTCGTCCGCGACGGCGAGATGACCGCCGCCGACGGAATCGATCCCGGGGTCGTCGACGACGTCATCGCCGCGGTGCGCGCCGCCCGCGCCGACGGCAAGCCGCTGGGCCTGGTCGTGTGCCATCCCGAGTGCGCGTACGTCGAGGTCGACGAACCCGCTTTCCTCGACGAGTCGGCGAACTACTACCACTCGCTCGAGGTCATCGGGGATCTCGCCGAGGTCCGCGCGGGCGCCATGAAGCTCGCCGTGTTCGACGGGGACGGTTCCGAAACCACCGCGGCGCAGCTGATGCACGACGAGGTCGGCGAACGCCTCGAGGTGGCGGTGTCCGGGAAGTGGTGGGTGGACATGATGTCGCCGGGCAGCCACAAGGGCCACGCGGTCCGGGCGCTGCAGGAGCGCCTGGGTGTGACGCCGGCGCAGACCGCCGTGTTCGGCGACCTGCTCAACGACCTCGAGATGATGGGCGCCGGCGAGCTGTCCTTCGCCATGGCCAACGCCCACCCGGACGTGAAGGCCGCGTCGAATTACGGGGCGCCGGCGAACACGGAGAACGGGGTCATGGTCGTGCTCGACCGGCTCCTCACCGAGTCCGAATAGGCCGCCCCAGCATCGGGCGGCGCCTGATCCCCGTAGCCCGCGGGGGCTTGGTCGCCGTGCCCCGAGGTCTCCTATCGCCGTGCCCCGCGGTCCTGATCGCCGTGACCCGCGACCCCCGATCGCCGTGTCCCGCGGTCCCCAATCGCCGTGACCCACGGTCCCCGATCGCCGCGACCCGGGGTGGCGGACCCACGATCCGAACCCCGGCCCCGATGATTTCGGTCTCGCCGATCCCGGAACGTCGCGTAATGGCCGTAGCGCGCTTTCCGACGGCGCGATGGACATCAGCCCCGGATCGCGGGCCCTCGCACAGGAAGGGCAATGTGACGCGATTCCGGGCATGTACGCGAGCGGGATTTTCGGCATCGCGAGAGCGCGTTTGGCGGCGTCAACTTCGCGGTTATTCCCGTTTTCCGCGAGAAGAAATAACCGCGAACTTGGTGCGTTTCGACCTGTTTTGCACCAAGTTCGCGGTTTTCTTTTATCCCGCAAAGTCGATATAACCGCCATCTTGGCGAGCACCGCTCACCAACCGACGAATCGGGGTCTCCAACCGCCGAGTCGGGGTCGCCAACCGACGGATCGGGGTCGCCAACCGCCGAGTCGGGGTCGCCAACCGACGGATCGGGGTCCTCGACGGGACCCCGGCACGTCCCGTGGCACCCCGACGGTTCTCCGCCGGAACCGAAAGCGGCTCGAATGGCGGCGTCGGGGGTCCGCGCAGCTAGCCGCGGGTCACCGCGTGGGCGTGAGCGCCGGAGTGCGTGCGGTCGCCGGACGCACGAGCGCCGGTGTCAGCGCGGCCGGCCCGCGCGGGGTCGTTGCCCGGCTCGTCGGCAAGCGAAGCGTCGGTGAGCGGCTCCCCGGCGCGCGCATCGGAGTCCTGCCCGGCGCGCTGCACGCGCAGCCAGGTGATGAAGCCGAAGGTGACGAACACGCCGTAGAACAGGTACAGCGCCGCCGACGGGTAGTAGCCGCCAAGGAAAAGCAGTGGCACGCCGACGATGTCGACGGCGATCCAGATGAGCCAGAATTCGGTCCAGCCCTTCGCCATGCCCCAGGTCGCCAGCAAGGAGCCGACGAAAATCCAGGCGTCGGCCCACGGGCCCCACGAGCCGAGCGTCTCGAAGATGAGGGCGCAGGCGATGGTGCCGAAGATGGCGATGGCGAGCATCAGCAGGCGTTCACGGCCGGTCGCCCAGCGCGGCATGACGGCGGCGCCGGAATCGGCAGCTCCTCCGCGCGCGGCGAGCCGCCGGGTTTGGCTCCACCGCCACCAGCCGTAGACGCTGACGGTGAGGAACATGACCTGCCGGCCCGCCTGCCCGTACAGGTCAAGGTCCTGGGGCGTGTTGAACACGCCGCCGAGGAAGACGGTGAACAGCAGGATGTTGCCGGCGATGCCCACCGGCCAGGCCCACACGAGGCGCTTCATGCCGAAGTACGCCGATGCGAGGCCGAAAACATTGCCGACGATTTCGCGCACCAGAATGGGCACGCCGCCGATGGTCAATTGCGCCGTGAGAAACCCCACGAGCGCGGACGTGATCGTATCCACGGTCGAGACTCCTTCTCTCCCATCCGGACTATGACCGTCGGTTCCGGGTTCCAACCGGTATCTGCTGACCTCCCCGTCGGGAGCGCTCGCGGACTCGTCCCGGCTTGCGCCGGACTTCACCGCCGGTGGGGAATTTCACCCCGCCCTGAGAATGTGGCTTTCACGCTAGCACTGCCGGGGCGGCGGGCGGGAGAGTTCCCTCGGATTTGAGTTACGCCGGATTAACCGCACGCTGTCCGACGGTGGCCGCCCCGCGCGTCCCCGCGCGACCCCCGCACCCGCCCCTCATCGCCCCGCCCCCTAATTCCGCATTGGCACGGCGGATTAGTAGGATTGGGTTCATGACCGGTTCCGCATCGTCCCCCACCACCTCACGGCCTGCGGCACCCAAGCGGGCGAACGCGAAGCGCCGGAAGAAGAAGGCGCCGGGATGGGTCCCCGACCAGCACGGCGCCTGGTTCATGGTCACCGTCCCCGCGCTGACCGGCGCGCTGCTCGCCCCCTCGTGGACGGCGATCCCGCTGCTGCTGACCTGGTGGCTCGGCTACTTCACCTTCTTCGCCGCCAGCTGGTGGATCCGCTCCCGCTTCCGCGAAAAGCACCGCCCGCCGGTGCTGGTCTACGGGGCGATGGCGGCGGTGGCGGGCGTCGTCACGCTGCTGATGCGGTGGGAACTGATCGTGTGGGTGCCGCTGTTCGCGCCGCTGGTGCTCATCGCCGTGTACGAGGCGTGGCGGCGCAGGCCCCGATCCCTGCTGTCCGGGGTGTCGACGGTGCTGGCCGCGTGCCTGGTACTGCCCGTCATCGCGTGGGCCGGCGACGGCCTGGACGCGAAGGCATGGACCGTCGCCGCCGTCTACGCCGTGTACTTCCTGGGCACCGTGCCCTACGTGAAGACCCTCATCCGCGAACGCGGCGAACGCGACTGGTTCCTCGGCTCCGTCGGCTACCACGCGGTGGCGATCGTCGCGGCCGTCGTCGCCGCGGTGCTCGGCGTGGTGCATTGGGCGGTGGTGGCCGTGGCGGTCGTCATCCTCGCCCGCGCCTGGGGCATGCCCGTCTCCGGCGCCAAGCGCGACAAGCCGTGGACGCCGAAGCAGGTGGGCATGCTGGAGGGCCTCATCACCCTGTTCGTCGCCATCGCCGCACTGCTCTAGCGCCGCCCCGTCGCGGGGCTGCCGTACTGCCTCGGCGCCGCCGCAGCGCCGCCGCCACGGCCCCGCACAAGTCGCGGGGCCTCCCTGGATGCGGTAGCTTGCGCAGGCATGAGGGGGGAACATCCGGGCGGCATGCCGCCCGCGCAACCGATCACGTTTCATTCCGGGGGCCGGCACGCGAGCATGCCGACGCTGCCCGCCGCACCAATCCTGCCGGAGGCGCCCGCACTGCCCGTGTCCACGGCGATGCCCGACGCCTCGGCGGTGCCCGAAGCCCCAGCACTGCCCGCCGCACCGGCCCTGCCTGACGCCGCCGACATCCCTGAGCTGCCCGACATCCCTGAGCTGCCCGACTTCCCGGACTACCCGGCACTGAACTCCGGCCCGGCCAATTCCACGGCCGCGCTGACCGCCGCAACCACCGGTCGGCCGCTGACCGTCGGCGACCTCGCGGACCTCGTCGCGGAGCGCCGTCGGCCGGGCCGCGGGTGGCGGGCCGCCGTCCACAAGGTCACGGGTGGCCGGGTGAACCCCGGGGAGTCGTCGTCGGAACGCGACGAACGGGAGCTGCTGGAACGCATCCGCCGACCGGTCATCGGCGACTACCGCATCGCCCTGCTCAGTGTGAAGGGCGGCGTGGGCAAGACGTCGACGACCATCGGCCTCGGCTCCACCTTCGCGTCGCTGCGCGGTGACCGGGTCATCGCGGTGGACGCCAACCCGGATTTCGGCACGCTCGCCCACCGCGTGCCCGACGCCAATCCCGCCACCGTCCGCGACCTGCTGCGCGCCCCCGCGACCGACCGGTACGCCGAGGTCCGGCAGTACACCTCGCAGGCCCCCTCGCGGCTGGAGGTCCTGGGCTCGGAACGCGACCCGTCGGTGAGCGAGGCGTTCTCCGCCAACGACTACGGCCGCGCGCTGGCCATCCTGCGCCGCCACTACAACATCCTGCTCACCGACTGCGGCACGGGACTCGTCCACGGCGCGATGCAGGCCGTGCTGGACAACGCGCATTGCCTGGTGCTGCTGGCCACGCCCGCCCTCGACGGCGCCCGCAGCGCGTGGGCGACCCTCGACTGGCTGTCCGCGCACGGCTACCAGGACCTGGTGTCGTCGACGGTGGTGGTCATCAACCAGCTCACCGACGCCGGCGCCGACCCCGGTTCCCTCCACGAGCTTTTCGGCCAGCGGTGCCGCGCGGTGCACGTCATCCCGCATGACCCGCACATCGCCCGCGGCGCGGACATCGACCTCGACCTCCTCCGCCCCGCCACCCGCCTGGCCTACCGCGAACTCGCCGCCATGATCGCCGACGACTTCGCCGTCCCCGGGGGCCGCCACCGCTAGCGCGGCACCGCGTCACCAGTGCTTTCCGACGGCGCGATCCCGCGCCCCGGCCGCTACACCGGCTGGCAGGTCGGGCAGTAGAAGACGCGGCGCGCCTCAATCGGGGTTTCGGCGACCGGGGTGCCGCACACGTGGCAGGGCTGCCCGGTGCGCCGGTAGACGTACACCTCGCCGCCATGGTCGTCGGCGCGGGGTTCACGGCCCATCGCCTCCGGGGTGTGCTCGGGGCGGACAGTATCAATGCGCCCGACCCGCACCCCGTCGCGCATGAGCTCGCGCAGGTCATCCCAGATGGCGTCGATGGTGCCGGCGTCGAGTTCGGCACCCGTCGTCAGCGGGTGGATGCCCAGCCGGAAAAGTGTTTCCGTCCGGTAGATGCTGCCGACGCCCGCGTACAGGCCCTGGTCGACGAGCAGCGCCCCAATCGGGCGGCGTGACCTGCGGACGCGGGCGACCAGGCCGCCCGGGGAGGCGTCGGCACGCAAAGGGTCCTCCCCCACCTTCGCGATGGCGGCGCTGCGCTCGGCGTCGGTGATGAGCCGGCACCACTGGGGTCCGCGGAGGTTCGCGGACGTGCGGCCATCGGTGATGTGCAGGCGGACCTGCCCGGCCATGTCGTCGGGGCCCTCGAAGCGCAGGTGCCCGATGAGGCCCAGATGGATGTGGATGATGTTGTCCGGGCGGTCCACGTCGAACTCCACGAACAGGTGCTTGCCCCAAGCCTCCGCATGATCGATGGCGGCGCCGTCGAGCAGCGCGGCCTCAGCGGCGAACCGGCCCTGCGGGCTCGTCACCGACAGCGGCCGGCCCGCGAACGTGTCGTTGAGCTCCCGCGCGAGACGGTGGATGACGTGACCTTCCGGCATACCGAAACCATATCGACCGGGGAATCCCGGACGGGCAGGGGCCCGTCGCGTGGGGCCCGGCGCATGGGGTCCGGGCGGGCAGGGGGCGGTCGCGTGGGGCGGTCGCGTGGGGCCCGGACATGACGG
>DUOR01000433.1 GCA_012838715.1 Actinomycetales bacterium | reverse complement strand
GCGCCGAAGCCCTCGCCAAGCGCCAGCACGCGCGTCGGGTCGGTGGCGCCGGTGACGAGGTCATGGACGCCGTGCAGGTCCGCGGCGATGCGGAAACCGTGGTCCGGCAGCACCTCGAGGGTGCCCGGGGACAGCAGCCACCGCGGCGGCGCGAACATGTCGGTGCTCAGGCCGAGCGCCTCCATCTGCCGGGTGGCGGCGGTCAGGCGCAGCCCCGCCTCGTGCGCGTCGAGGGTGGCGAATTCGCCGCGGCGGCCGCGCTCCGACTGATCGAAACCGGCCAGCAGGAGTTCCATGCCCTCGTCCCGCCGGCGCCGGACCCAATCGAGCACCGCGGGGGCCTCGCGCAGCGACCAATCGGCGCCCAGGTGGGGCGCGATGAGCAGCGACGGCGAGATGCCCCGGTTCTCCAGGGCGGCGGTGAAACGTGCGGCGTCGAGCAGGCGGTCGTCCCGGATGCCCGATACCGACACCACGAGGGCGGGTGATGCGGCAGTCATGCCCCACAGCAAAACACCCGATGATGAACTTCCGGTGACGCTTTCCGGAACGCCGGGCCAACCAGGGTTGACGGCCCGGCCACAAGTGACCGCGCCGCTCTTTCCCCGGGCTCAGTCCCAGTGCACGACCTCGTCGAGCTCCAGTCCCTTGCGCCAGCCGAAGGCCTCGAGGTCCCGGACTTCGGCGAGATGGGTCACCGGCCCCAGGCACAGCCACGCCATCGGGCGCACCGGGGCCTCGGCGCCGATGAAGTCGGCGAGGAACCCCTCCTCGTAGAAGCTCACCCAGCCAATGCCCGCACCCTCCGCGGTGGCCGCCAGCCACATGTTCTGGATGGCCAGGGCGACCGACATCAGGCCGGTGTCGTCGACGGTGTGCCGCCCGAGGATGTTCGGCCCGCCGCGGGCCGGGTCGTAGGTCACCACGACGCCGGTCCCGGACTCCACGATTCCCTCGATGCGGATGGGGTTGAAGACGCCGCGGCGCTCGTCGGGAAGCGACTCCGCGAAGCGCTGGCGGCAACCGGCGACATGGTCGGCGAACTCGCGCAGGCGCCCGGGGCGGCGCACGACGTGGAAGTCCCACGGCTGCGACAGCCCCACCGACGGCGCGGCGTGGCCGGCGGCGAGGATGCGCATGAGCGCGTCGTCGGCGATGACCTCGCCGTTGAACTCGCGCCGCACGTCGCGGCGGCGGCCGATGGCCTCGTAGATGTCCATCGAAACTCCTTCGTCGGCGGGGCCGATCCGCGCCCGTCCGGTTCTAGGCCGCGCCGGCGACCCGCAGCAGCCAGGCGTACTGGAACGCGGTCTCGCGCCACTTGGCGTAGCGGCCGGAAACGCCGCCGTGGCCGGCGCTCATCTCCGTCTTCAACAGGAAGGGGCCGTTGGCGGGACGGTCCGCACTGGCGGCACCCGACGCGTCGCCCGCAACGGCGCCCGCCGCGGCACCGGCATCGCCGCCCGCATCCCCGGCGACCTCGCGCAGCTTCGCGATCCACTTCGCGGGCTCTACGTAGAGCACGCGGGTGTCGTTGAGGCTGGTGACCGCGAGAATCGGCGGGTACTTCTTCGCCCCGACGTTCTCGTACGGGGCGTAGGAGGCCATGTAGTCGTAGACCTCCGGGTCATGGAAGGGGTCGCCCCATTCGTCCCACTCGACGACGGTCAGCGGCAGCTCCGGCATGAGCATCGAGGTCAGCGGGTCCACGAAGGGCACGACGGCCTCGATGCCGGCGAAGCGGTCGCCCGCGAGGTTCGCCACGGCGCCCATGAGCATGCCGCCGGCCGAACCGCCGTCGGCGACCATGCGGTCCCGCGCGGTGACGCCCGTGTCGAGCAGGTCGTCGGCGACGTCGATGAAGTCGGTGAAGGTGTTCTTCTTCGTCAGCCCGCGGCCCTGCTCCCACCAGGAGCGGCCCATTTCGCCGCCGCCGCGCACGTGCGCGACCGCGAAAATCATGCCGCGGTCCATCAGCGACAGGCGGGCCACGGAGAACGCCGGGTCAATCGGCGCCTCGTAGCTGCCGTAGCCGTACAGCAGCAGCGGGTTCGGCCCGGTCAGGTCGAGGTCCGCGCGGTGCACCAGCGACACGGGCACCTGCGCGCCGTCGCGGGCGGTGACCCAGCGGCGCGTGGCCACGTAGTCGGCCGGCTCGTAGCCGCCGCGGACGGGCTGGCGCTTCAGCAGTTCGCGTTCGCCGGTGGCGACGTCGAGCTGCCACACCTCCGCCGGGGTGGTGAAGGACCCGTAGGTGAACCGCAGCACGGGGGCCTCCCATTCCGGGTTGCCCGCCGACGACGCGGTGTACAGCTCCTCCGGGAAGCCCATCTCGCGGAAGTTCAGGTCGGTGGCCGGGTCGCCGGTCGGCTCACCGTCGGCCCCGCCCGGCACCGTCGACAGCGCCAGGCGGCCGATGCCGCCGGAACGGTAGGCCAGGACGACGTGGCCGGCGAAGCTGTCGACGCCCTCGATGCGCACGTCGTCGTGGTGCGACACGATTTCGCGCAGGTCATCGACGGAGCCGAAAGTGCCCACCGGCGTCGCGCCGAGCGCGAAGTTGGGGCCGGTCATGTTGTGCGTGACCAGCCACAGGTCCTCGCCGCCGATGACCACGTGGTCGACGTCGTACTCGACGCCGCGTTCCCGCGGACGCACGCACGTCGGTTCGGCCGTGGGGTCGGCGCAGTCGAGGAACCACACCTCGGACGTGATCTTCGATCCCGCCTCGAACATGAGGTACTTCTCCGAGCGCGTGGTGCCCACGCCCACCCAGTAGGACTCGTCGGGTTCGTGGAAGACGCGCACGTCCTCCGCGGTCGGGGTGCCGACGCGGTGGCGCCACACCGAGTCCGGCCGCCACGCCTCATCGACGCGCTGGTAGAACAGCCATTCCGAACCGACCCAGGTCGCGCCGGCCGCGATGTTGGGGATTTCGTCGCCGATGAGCTCGCCCGTGCGCAGATCCTTGATGCGCAGCGTGTACCGCTCGTCGCCGACGACGTCGGTGGAGTACGCCAGCAGCGTGCCGTCGATGGTCACCGACGCGGCGCCCAGCGAAAAGTACTCGTGCCCTTCCGCCAGCTCGTTGAGATCGAGGAGGATCTCCTCCCCCGGCACCGTCTCGCCCGGCGCGGCGTCCGGGATCGTCGGCGGCGTCCAGTCGTCGCCCTCGGCGCGGATGCGGCAGCTCAGCCCGTAGGACTTCCCTTCCAGCGTCCGCGAGTAGTACCACCAGCCGCCGGATCGCACGGGCACGGACATGTCCGTTTCCTGCACGCGGGACTTGATTTCGCCGAAAATGGCGTCCTCCAGCGGCCCCAGGTCGGCGGTCATCGCCTCCGTGTACGCGTTCTCGGCGTTGAGGTGCGCGATCACCTCCGGGTCGGTCTTCTCCCGCAGCCACTCGTAGTCGTCGACGAATTCGCGGCCGTGGAACTCGCGCGTCACCGGGCGTCGCGCGGCGACGGGCGGCACGGGGTTGCCGTCGGCGGTGCCCGCCGGGATGTCCGTGCTTTCCGACGCGTTGGTGTCCGGCGTCACGCGGGGTCCCCGATCCAGTCGGAGAAGCGGCGGCCGGAGATCCGCTCGTAGGCCTCGATGTACCGCTCGCGGGTCGCCTCGACGACGCTGCCCGGAAGCGGCGGCGGGGGCGTGCCGGCGGACTTGTCCCAGCCGGACTTCGCCGAGGTGAGCCAGTTGCGCACGTACTGCTTGTCGAAGGACGGGTTGACCTGGCCCTCCACGTAGGAGTCGGCCGGCCAGTAGCGGGAGGAGTCCGGGGTCAGCACCTCGTCGGCGAGGACGATGTTGCCGTCGGCGTCGAGGCCGAACTCGAACTTGGTGTCCGCCAGGATGATGCCCCGCTCCAGCGCGAGGTCCGCGGCCCGGGTGTAGATGTCCAGCGTCGCGTCGCGAAGCTTCGTGGCCAGCTCCTCGCCGAGGTCGGCGACGACGCGCTCGAAGCTGACGTTCTCGTCGTGGTCGCCGATTTCGGCCTTGGTGGCCGGGGTGAAGATCGGCTCCGGCAGCTTGGAGCCCTCGCGCAGGCCCTCCGGCAGCTCGATGCCGCAGACGGTGCCGGACTCGCGGTACTCGGCCAGGCCGGAACCGGTGAGGTAACCGCGGGCGACGCACTCGAACTGCACCATGTCCAGCTTCTTGCACACGAGCGAACGGCCCAGCACCTCGGCCGGGATGCGCTCGTCGTCGGCGGCGCCGGCCAGGTGGTTCGGGAAGTCGAGATCGTCGAAGAAGAACACGCTCATCGCGGTGAGCACGCGGCCCTTGTCGGGGATGGGCGTGTCCAGGATGTGGTCGTACGCGGAAATACGGTCACTGACGACCATGAGCAGGGTCTCGTCGTCGATTTCGTAGATTTCGCGGACCTTGCCTGCGGTGAGGTGGCTGTACGCGGAAAGTTCAGGGCGCATGGGGCCCAAGTCTAGACCGCCCCGCGGATTGGGCCCCTGATCGCCCTCGGCCGCAATTTCCCGAAGTTTGCTGACATGCGCCACGACGGGAAGTAATGTCTACATTTAGTAACTCAGATCACAACTTGGGATCAGGAAGGCCACCAGTCACATGACGAACCAGCCCACCCACGAAACTCCGCGCCGAGCCGTCATCGTCGGCGGCAACCGCATCCCGTTCGCGCGCTCCAACAAGGAATACAGCGACGCGTCGAACCAGGACATGCTCACCGCCGCCATCGACGGCCTCGTCGCCCGCTACGGCCTCGCCGGCGAGCGCCTCGGCTCCGTCGCCGCGGGCGCGGTGCTCAAGCACTCCCGCGACTTCAACCTCGTCCGCGAGTGCGTCCTCGGCTCCGCCCTGGATCCGTCGACGCCGGCGTACGACATCCAGCAGGCGTGCGCCACGGGCATGGAGGCCCTGTCCTCCATTTCCAACAAGATCAAGCTCGGCCAGATTGAGGCCGGCATCGCGGGCGGCGTGGACACCACCTCCGACGCCCCGATCGCCGTGTCCGAGGGCCTGCGCAAGGCGCTGCTGAACGCCAGCCGCCAGAAGACCACCATGGGCCGCGTGAAGGCGCTCGCCGCCATCCGCCCGGCCGACCTCGCGCCGGCCGCGCCCGGCACCGGCGAGCCGCGCACCGGCCTGTCGATGGGCGAGCACCAGGCCATCACCACCGCCGAGTGGAACGTCTCCCGCGCCGAGCAGGACGAGCTGGCCGCCGCGTCGCACCAGAACCTGGCGCGCGCGTACGAGGAGGGCTTCTTCTCCGACCTCATCACCCCGTTCCTCGGCGTTTCGCGCGACACGAACATGCGCGCCGACTCGTCCGTCGAGAAGCTGGGCAAGCTCAAGCCGGTCTTCGGCCGCGGCCTCGAGGCCGAGCCGACCATGACCGCCGGCAACTCGACGCCGCTCACCGACGGCGCCTCCGCCGTCCTCATCTCCTCCGAGGCGTGGGCCGAGGAGCGCGGCCTGCCCGTGCTTGCCGACGTCGTGGACGTGGAGTCCGCCGCCGTCGACTTCGTCCACGGTGACGAGGGCCTGCTCATGGCGCCCGCCTACGCCACCCCGCGCCTGCTCGACCGCCAGGGCCTGACCTTCGACGACATCGACTTCTTCGAGATCCACGAGGCCTTCGCCGGCACCGTCCTGGCCACCATGAAGGCCTGGGAGGACGAGGAGTTCTGCCGCGGGAAGCTGGGCCTGGACGCCCCGCTGGGCACCGTCCCGCGCGAGAAGCTCAACGTCAACGGCTCCTCGCTCGCCTGCGGCCACCCCTTCGCCGCGACCGGCGGCCGCATCACCGCCTCCCTGGCGAAGATGCTGCGCGCCAAGGCCGACGAGACCGGCCAGGTCGCCCGCGGACTGATCTCCGTGTGCGCCGCCGGTGGCCAAGGCGTCGTCGCCATTCTCGAAGCCCGCCCGTAACCCCGACGCCAACCGCACGGCCCGCGAATCCTCGCGGACCGCACCGCGAACCAACCGCGAACCAACCGCGAACCAACCGCGAAGCCCGCGAAGAATCCCTAGGAGCTTTCCAATGGCAGACAAGTACCAGGAACTGGTTTCCGGCGGCCCGCTGACCGGCGTCGCCAAGTCCCTCGGCCTCCCCCAGCCCCCGCACCTGCGCCGCCACAAGACCGGCGGCCCCCTGCTCGGCAACGACACCGTGCTGGTGACCGGCACCGGCGCCGACGCCGACGCCATCGCCGCGCAGCTCGGCGAGTGGGACCTCAACGTCCGCCGCGATGAGGCGGGCGACGACAAGGTCGGCGCCATCGTCGTGGTCGTCACCGAGTCCGAGCGCCCGACCGACCTGCAGGCCCCCGTGCTCGCCGCGGCCAAGCACCTGCGCAAGCTGGACAAGGGCGGCCGCCTGGTCGTCATCTCCCGCGCCCAGGACGAGAACCTGGATCCGGCGCTCAACGCCACCCGCGCCGGCGTCGAGGGCCTGGTCCGCTCGATGGGCCACGAGGTCCGCGGCGGCTCCACCGCCAACGGCATCCTCGTCCACGACGGCGTCGCCGCGACCGCCCCGTCGGTCATCGCCTCGCTGAACTTCTTCCTCTCCGGCCGCTCCGCCTTCGTCGACGGCCAGTTCCTGCGCGTCACCTCCGAGCAGGGCTCCCTGCCGGAGGACTGGGACAAGCCGCTGGCCGGCAAGGTCGCCGCCGTCACCGGCGCCGCCCGCGGCATCGGCGCCGCCATCGCCCGCCTGATGAGCGAGAACGGCGCCGAGATCATCGCCATCGACGTCCCCGCCGCCGGCGAGTCCCTGGCGAAGGTCGCCAACGAGGTCGGTGGCCTGGCGCTGCAGCTCGACATCACCGCCGAGGACGCCGGCAAGCAGATCGCCGACACCGCCGCCAAGCGCTACGGCAAGCTCGACATCGTCGTGCACAACGCGGGCATCACCCGCGACAAGATGCTGGCCAACATGGACGAGGCCAAGTGGGCCTCCGTCATCGCGGTGAACCTCGACGCCCAGCTGCGCATGAACGAGCAGCTGCTGGCCCACGAGGCGTTCCAGAACTCGCCGCGCATCGTCACCATGTCCTCGACCTCCGGCATCGCCGGCAACCGCGGCCAGACCAACTACGCCACCACCAAGGCCGGCGTCATCGGCATGGTCACCGCCACCGCCGAGCGCATGGCCGGCCTGGGCGGCAACATCAACGCCATCGCCCCGGGCTTCATCGAGACCGAGATGACCGCGGCCATCCCGTTCGCCACCCGCCAGGTGGCCCGCCGCCTGAACTCGCTGCAGCAGGGCGGCCGCCCGGAGGACGTCGCCCAGGCGATCATCTTCATGGTGTCCGACGGCGGCCTCGGCGTGAACGGCCACGTCATGCGCGTCTGCGGCCAGAACATGGTCGGCGCGTAAAGCACCGGCGACGGCACCGAACCCAGAGCACGAACCGAAGCGAACGGAGACGATCAGGATGACGAAGTTGTTGAGGGGCGTCCCGAATCTCGGGCCGCTCTACGCCAAGGCCGCCACCGGGGTGTTCGGCGGCAAGCGGTCGAAGTCGACCGAGTTGAAGACCCCGGCGGTCGCCGTCCGCGGCGCCAAGGTGTCCGCGGGCCGGGACCAATCGTTCCGCGAACTGGCGGGCGCGCCGAAGTCGGCGGACGCGTTCTTCGGGCACGTCCACGCGCTGATCATGCCGATGCAGATGGAGCTCATGTCGGCGGATGATTTCCCGCTGCCGATGATGGGCCTCATCCACACGGAGAACACCTACCGGCAGTTCGCGCCGGTGCCGGTGGGTTCCGAGGTCGACATCGAGGTCCGCGTCGACGGGTTCCGCGCGCACCGCGCGGGCACCGAGGTGGTGCTGAAGGCCACCGTGACCGCCGCCGACGCGGGCGGGGCGGAGTCCGCCGCCGGTGACGCCCCGGCCGTGCTGGTCGAGGAGGAGTCGGTGTACCTGGCCAAGGGCCGCCGCCTGAAGGACGTCGGCGAGGCTCCGGAGCAGCAGGCGCGCCCGCGCTTCAAGCCGCCGGTGCCGACGGCGCAGTGGCGCCTGCCCGGTTCGATTGGCCGTTCGTGGGCGAAGGTCTCCGGCGACTGGAACCCGATCCACGTCACCGGCGTGACCGCGAAGGCGCTGGGCATGCCGGGCGTCGTCGCCCACGGCATGTACACCGCCTCGCGTGCGCTGGCGGAGTCCGACGTGCCCGAGGGCGCGCCCTTCGAGTTCCACATCTCCTTCGCGGCACCGGTCATCGTGCCGAAGACGGTGCAGGTGGCCATCACCCGCGCCGGTGAGGTCGAGGGCGGCACCGCCCGCGGCGGCATGGACATCGTCGCCTGGGACGGCCGCAAGAAGCGCCCGCACTTCACGGGCACGGTGCGCGACCTGTAGCCCCCGCCGACCCCGGTCATTCGTGACCGGGGCCGCCTACCCCACCGCGAATGCGCGGTATTCGTCGACGGCCTTCCCGATTCCGGGAGGGCCGTCCGGCGTTTCCGCCAGTTCCGCCACGTCGACGGCGGGCCCCGCGGCCCGCTTCTTCTCGCCCCACGTCGCCACGATGCGGCCGCCGGCCAGCACCGTCGGCGCGACCATCCCGTTCTTCCCGGGGCCCACGGCCGGCCCGTGCGCCGGGTCCAGGACGAGCCCCCGGTTCTTGTAGCCCATCAGGTACTCGTCGAATGCGGCGAGCAGCCTGGCGTTGCGCGGCGGCCGCGCCGATCCGCCCGCCCCGTCCAGGGCCGCCGCGGTCACCAGGTGTTCGGCGCCGTCGACGTCGACGCGCACCACGGTGTCCCCCGCCGCGGCGAGGCCCCGGCGCACTTCCGCCATGGTCAGCCCGGACCACCAGGCCACGTCGGCGACGGTGGCGGGCCCCCGCCCGGTGACGTGCCGCACCACCAGTTCCCGCAGCGCCTCGTCGCCCTCCGGTCCGGTGTCCCGCGCCGCCGTGGCCCCGTCGGCCGGCACCCACGCCTCGTAGGCCGTGAAGGTGTCGCGGGTGCCCTGCTGCGGCCCCTGCACCAGAATCCGTTCCTCGCACAGGAAGCGCATCATGTGCGTGCCCCGGTTGCCGTCGGCGTCGATGCCGGCGCCGCGCAGCAGCTCCCGCACCCCGTCGCGGCTCAGCGCCACCGCGCCGTCCGGTCGCCCGCGTCCCGACGGCAGGGCCACCGCCCCCTCCGCGACCTCCTCCGGCAGAAGCCCCGGCTCCAGGGTGTTCTCGGCGACGACGGCGCCGGCCCGGAGTACGTCGTCAAGCGTGAGACCCAGCTCCTCGCGCCGCTTTTCCACGCCCGACCGCGACCGGCCGGCGCACAGCCGGGTCAGCCAATTGACGTCCTCCGCGGCCATCAGGTGGTGGGTGCCGCGCATGGGCCAGGTGCGGACGATCGATCCGTCGGAAAGCGCATCCTCCACCGCGGAACGGACGCCGCCGTGCACCCGCGCACCCAGGGCCCACCGGGCGGCGTTGGCGTTCTGCGCCTGCAGCGCCAGCATGTGCCGGGCGGCGGCTACGGGGGTTTCCGCGGCCGCGGCGGCGGTGAGAAGTTGGGCCCGGCAGCGCAGCGCACGGGCGGTGGACGGGGTGAGGCGGATCTCCGGGGCCGTCATGGCCGCGAATGTAGCACCGGCCCCGGATTGGGGTCGGCGGGAGCAACCGTTGTCGCGGCCCCGCCGACGGGGCATCCTGGACATGGCCGCGATGTGACGCGCGCAACACGGCGCGCACGAAGCCACGCCAGGCCGCACGGCAAGCCACGCAACACGACACTCACCAGGAAGGGCACCATGACCGACCCCACGAACCCCGTATCCCCCACCGGCGCGCCCGCCCTCGACCTGGGCGGCCGCCGCGCGCTGGTCACGGGCGGGGCCTCCG
>DUOR01000432.1 GCA_012838715.1 Actinomycetales bacterium | reverse complement strand
GACGGCGGACGACCCCGCCGGCCGCGCGGACGCGGAGAACGCGCTGAACGCCGACATCAACCGGCTGCTGGCCCAGGCCCCGCCGGAGGCGTCGCTGGCCATCGAGCTGCACGACGCCCGCACCCGCGTGGAGCTGGCCCGCCGTTTCTACAACGACGCCGTCACCGACGCGCGCGCCCTGCACCGCCGCCCCTACGTCCGCGGACTGCGCCTGGCGGGCACGGCGCCCACCCCCGAGTACTTCGACATTTCCGTCGAATAGCACCCGTCCCGCCGCCCCCGGCGACCAGTGGACAGCCCTGTCTAGCGGCGGGTCTATAATCATCCCTCATCAATAATTCATCGAGAGAAAAGCAGGATTCGTTGAGCAACCCCGATAAGACCACCACCCAGGGCCGCGCCAAGCGCGGATTCGCCGAGGAGATGAAGGGTGGCGTCATCATGGACGTCGTCACCCCCGAGCAGGCGAAGATCGCCGAGGCCGCCGGCGCCGTCGCCGTCATGGCCCTGGAGCGCGTTCCCGCGGACATCCGCGCGGAGGGTGGCGTCTCCCGCATGTCCGACCCGGACATGATCGACGGCATCATCAACGCGGTGTCGATCCCCGTCATGGCGAAGGCCCGCATCGGCCACTTCGTCGAGGCCCAGGTCCTCCAGTCGCTCGGCGTCGACTTCATCGACGAGTCCGAGGTGCTGACCCCGGCGGACTACGCCAACCACATCGACAAGTTCGCCTTCGACGTGCCGTTCGTCTGCGGCGCCACCAACCTCGGCGAGGCGCTGCGCCGCATCAACGAGGGCGCGGCGATGATCCGTTCGAAGGGCGAGGCCGGCACCGGCGACGTGTCCAACGCGGTCACCCACATGCGCACCATGCGCGCGGAGATCAACCGCCTGAAGTCGATGGAGGAGGACGAGCTGTACGTCGCCGCCAAGGAGCTGCAGGCGCCGTACGAGCTGGTGCGCGAGGTCGCCGAGACCGGCAAGCTGCCGGTCACCCTGTTCACCGCGGGCGGCATCGCCACCCCGGCGGACGCCGCGATGATGATGCAGCTGGGCGCCGAGGGCGTGTTCGTCGGCTCCGGCATCTTCAAGTCGGGCAACCCGGAGGAGCGCGCCAAGGCCATCGTCAAGGCGACGCAGAACTTCAACGACCCGCAGGTGGTCGCCGACGTGTCCCGTGGCCTCGGTGAGGCGATGGTCGGCATCAACGTCGACGAGCTGCCGCAGCCGCACCGCCTCGCCGAGCGCGGCTGGTAACAAGGCAGTCATGCCCGACATCCGCGAAGTACTCGACCTCGAACGAATCGACCGCGACATTTACCGCGGTCCGGTCATCGAATCGATCCTGCAGCGCACCTTCGGCGGCCAGGTCGCCGCCCAGGCGCTGGTAGCCGCGACGAACACCGTCGACAAGCAGTTCGCCGTGCACTCGCTGCACGCGTACTTCGTGGGCCCGGGCCGGCCGCACATCCCCACGGTGTACACCGTGGACCGCATCCGCGACGGTCGCTCGTTCAGCCACCGCCACGTCCGCGCCGTGCAGGACGGCCGCACCATCTTCATGATGCAGGCCAGCTTCCACCGCCGCGATGACACCGGCATCGAGCATTCGAAGCGGATGCCGGAGGTGCCGGCCCCGGAGGACGTCGTCGTCGACTCCGGGCGCATGACCCGCGCCCGCCGGCTGATGCTGGAGGAATGGTCGGATTGGGACATCCGGGTCGTCCCGCCGGAGATGTACCCGCGCGACGGCTATTCGCCGGCGCAGCAGATGGTGTGGTTCCGGGCGAAGGGCGAACTGCCCGACGACGAGACCTTCCACGTCTGCACTTTGGCGTACATGTCGGACATGACGCTGTTGTCCTCGGCGAAGTCCATCCACCGGGGCG
>DUOR01000431.1 GCA_012838715.1 Actinomycetales bacterium | reverse complement strand
CTCCAGCAGGGTTGCGGCGGCGACGGCCGCCGGCTCGCCCACGCCGACGTCGGCGAGCCAATCCATGACGCCGCCCCACAACGGATCCGAACCACGCATCTTCGACTCCCCCGAATCGTCCCCGCGCCCCCGCGCCGGATATCCCGCCAAGTAGACCACGCACCCGCCCGACCGGCAACAGGACGCGGCGCATCCCGGACGCATCCCGGCACGCGACGGACCCGCCGCCGGAACCACCGCCGCTCCCGGTCAACCGACCCATTTCGAATGCGAATCACGTGGACGGGATTATTGACCAACCCCGTCCGTCGTGAACAATGGGGGCGATGAATAATACTGATTCCCCTGATACGAATACCGACGGCCGGAACACCGATTTCGGCAAGGGCGCTTTGCCCTACGGCCGTCCACTCCAGACCGAGTTCGACGACGGCCTCGAATACCCGCGCATCGGCGGCGTCAGCTTCCGCCGCGGCACCCTCACCCCCGGGCAGACCGCCGTGTGGGACGAGCACTGGGAACGGGTGGGCACGGTGCTTTCCGACGACCCCGTCGACGTCCCCGGATGGTTCGGGCGCCCCGGCCCCACGATCGTCGAGATCGGCTGCGGCACCGGCACGTCCACGGTGGCGATGGCGCCGAAGGAGGCCGACCACAACATCATCGCGGTCGAGCTGTACCGCCCCGGCCTGGCGAAGCTGCTGTCCGCGATGGTCCGGGAGGGCGTCGACAACATCCGCATGATCCGCGGCGACGGCGTCGAGGTGCTGCAGCGCATGATCCGGCCCGAGTCGCTCGACGGCGTGCGCCTTTTCTTCCCCGACCCCTGGCCGAAGGCCCGCCACCACAAGCGGCGCATCCTGCAGACCGGCACGCTGCGCCTCATCGCCTCCCGCCTCAAGCCGGGCGGCGTCTTCCACGCGGCCACCGATCATGCCGGCTACGCCGAATGGATCGACGAACTGCGCGACGCGGAACCGGCGCTGGAGCCGATGCCCTGGCCGTGGCCGGAATCGCCGATGCTGCTGGATCGGCCGACGACCAAGTTCGAGAACCGCGGCCTCGACCTCGATCACGACATCCACGAATACGTGTGGCGGAAGCGGGAGGACGCGTAAACCATGGTGCCCCACAACTACAACGGCATCGCCGACACCACGCCCACCGTCCTGCTGGTCTGGGACGCGCCGAACGTCGACATGGGCCTCGGCGCCATCCTCGGCGCCCGCCCCACCGCGGCGCACCGCCCCCGCTTCGACGCCATCGGCCGCTGGCTGGTGCACCGCACCATGGACATGGCCGACGACATGGGCACCCACATCGAGCCCGAGGCCACGGTCTTCACCAACATCGCCCCGGGCAGCGCCGAGATCGTGCGCCCCTGGGTGGAGGCGCTGCGCAACGTCGGTTTCGCCGTGTTCGCGAAGCCGAAGATCGGCGAGGACTCCGACGTCGACCCGGACATGCTGGAGCACATCCGGCGCCGCCGCGACGAGGGCGTCCTCGAGGGCGTCGTCGTCGCCTCCGCGGACGGCCAGAACTTCCAGGAGCTCCTCGAGGAGCTGGAGGATTCGGGCGTCCCCACCGCCGTCATCGGTTTCCGGGAGCACGCCGCGTGGGCGGTGAACTCGGACGTCATCGAGTTCATCGACCTCGAGGACATCCCCGGCGTCTTCCGCGAGCCGCTGCCCCGCATCGACCTCGAGTCGCTTCCCGACGAGGGCGCGTGGCTGCAGCCGTTCCGATCCCTCACGTCCCTGCTCAAGGAGCGCTGATCCCCCATGTTCCACCGTTGGGGCGCCTTCGCCTACCGCCACCGCATCATCATGCCGCTCGTTCTCGTGGCGGTGCTGCTGGCGCTGTTCATCTTCTCCGGCACGAAGCTCGGCGAGCGGCTGGATCAGGAGGGCTGGGACGACCCGGGCTCCGATTCCACCGCCGCGGCGGTCCTGGAGGAGGAGGTGTTCGGCCGCGACAACTCCGGTGACGTCGTCGTCCTCGTCGACGCCCCGGAGGGCGCCACGGTCGACGACCCGGCGCTGCGCGACCGCGTCAACGCGCACTTCAGCGAGTTGGCGGCGAACAACCCCGAGTACGTCGAGCACGTCACCAGCTACTTCGAGAACGGCCAGGCGGTGATGGCCACCGACGACCGCCAGACGGCGTTCGTCGCCATCGGCCTGACCGGCACCGGCAACGACGTGCTGAAGAACTACCGCGCCATCGAGGACCAGGTCCCGCTGGAGGGCGTGGACATGGAGGTCGCCGGCGCGACCCCGCTGGCCGGCGCGCTGGACGCGGGCATGGCCGACGACATCGGCCGCGCCGAGCTCATCGGCCTGCCCATCGTCGCCGTGCTGCTGCTCATCGTCTTCGGCGGCGTGGTCGCCGCGTCGATGCCGCTCATCGTCGGCATCCTGTCCATCGCAGGTTCCCTGGGCATCCTGTCGATGCTGGCGTCGGTCACGCAGGTCAACGCGTTCGCGCAGTCCGTGGTGACGCTGCTGGGCCTGGGCCTGGCCATCGACTACGGCCTGTTCATGGTGCAGCGCTTCCGCGAGGAAATGGCCGAGGGCGTACCCGTGCCGCAGGCGGTGGCCAACACGACGGCCACGGCGGGCAAGACGGTGGCGTTCTCCGCGGCGATGGTCGCCGTCGCCCTGTCGGGCCTGTTCCTCTTCCCGCAGGCCTTCCTGAAATCCGTGGCCTACGGCGCGATTTCGGCGGTCGCCCTGGCGGCCCTGCTGTCGTTGACGGTGCTGCCCGCCCTGTTCGGCCTGCTGGGCACGAACATCGACAAGTGGAGCATCCGCCGCGCCGGCCGCACCCGCGAGGAGGCGATGAACTCCTTCTGGGGCCGTGTCCCCGCGTGGGCCATGAAGCACTCGAAGCTGGTCACCGTCGCCATCTCCGTCGGCCTCATCGCGCTGACGCTGCCGCTGGTGGGCATCAAGTTCGGCGGCATCAACGAGACCTACCTGCCCCCGCAGAACGACACCCGCGTGGCCCAGGAGCGCTTCGACGAGCTGTTCCCGACCATGCGCACCGACCCGGTGAAGCTGGTCATCGACGCCCCGGGCAACTCCGCTGCGGTGGGCCAGGTGTACCAGCAGGCCAACGAGGTCGACGGCCTCACCGGCCGCTTCACCATCGCCCAGCCGACGCAGGACGGCGTGACCGTGCTGTCCGCGGGCATCGCCGACCGCGAGGACAACACCCGCGTAGTCGAGCAGCTGCGCGAGATCGACGTGCCGGAGGGCACGGAGGTCTTCATCGGCGGCACGCCGACGATGGAGGTGGAGTCCATCGAGGCGCTGTTCGACAAGCTGCCGGCGATGCTCATCTACATGGTGGTGGCCACGTTCATCCTGATGGCGCTGGTGTTCGGCTCGCTCATCCTGCCCGCGAAGGCCGTCATCATGACGGCCCTGGGCCTGGGCGCGACGCTGGGCATCCTCACCGCGATGTTCGTCGACGGCGTCGGCGCCGACTTGTTCGGCTTCACCCCGGGCCCGCTGATGAGCCCGGTGCTGGTGCTCATCATCGCCATCATCTACGGCCTGTCCACGGACTACGAGGTGTTCCTGGTGTCCAGAATGGTCGAGGACCGGGAGACCGGGGCCTCGACGCCGCATGCGGTGCAGTTCGGCACGGCGAACACCGGTTCCATCATCACCGCCGCGGCGCTCATCATGATCGTCGTCGCCGGCGCATTCGGCTTCTCCGACATCGTGATGATGAAGTACATCGCCTTCGGCATGATCGCCGCCCTCTTCCTCGACGCGACCATCATCCGCATGCTGCTGGTGCCCGCCGTGATGAAGCTGCTGGGCGACGACTGCTGGTGGGCGCCGAAGTGGGTCAAGAAGATCTCCGCGAAGCTCGGCCACGGCTCCGACGTGCGCCGCCCCGGGGACATGGCCTCCGTCGCCCCCACCCCCGAACCCGCCCTCGTCGGCGCCGGCGCCACCGCCGCCGGTGCGGGCGCGGTTGGTGCGGGCGCGGGCGCGGCCGCCGCCTCCGTCACCGCCCCGCGTGCCG
>DUOR01000430.1 GCA_012838715.1 Actinomycetales bacterium | reverse complement strand
CGCCGCCGGCGCGGGGGTCGACGCGGCGCGGGGTGGCGCCGGCGAGCTTGGCCAGTTCGGCCTGCGCCTTGTGGAGGATGCCGACGACCTCGTCGACGTCCTTGGGGTGGCGGCCGTCGAGGAGGGTGTAGGCGTCGCCCCAGGTGTAGTCGGTGGAGACGCAGCGGGCCTGGACGGTTTCGAGGGCTTCGCGCAGCACGGCGACGGCGCCGGACAGGGCGCGGGGGCCGGGGGTCAGGCCGAGGACCAGCGACGGCTTGCCCATCAGCACGCCGGAGCCCATGGGGCGGGAGCACCAGTCGATGGCGTTGGTGATGATGGCCGGCGCGGTGTGGTTGTGCTCGGGCGTCACGATGACGAGGCCGTCGGCTTCCTTGACCGCGGTGCGCAGCTTGACGACGACGTCGGGTTCCTGGCCGGGGACGTCCAGGTCCTCGTCGTAGAACGGCACTTCGGACAGTTCCTCGAAGATGTGGGCTTCGTCCCCGTCAGGGAGGTGGTGGATGAAGGCCTCGGCGAGCAGCCGGTTGGTGGAGGCGTCGCGCAGGGAACCGAGGAAGATGACGTAGTTGCTCATGGATCAACAATAACGCCGATTCGGGCGGTGGAAAATAACGTGCCCTGATTCTCCGGCCGCCGCGGGCGGTTTTTTCGCCGGGGGTTCGGTGTTCCGGGGCGTCGGCGGGCACAGTGGACGGTATGGATGAGCAGCGCGTGGACGGGACGGGAGCAACGGGAGCCTCGGCGCCGTCGGAACCGTCGGGAGCCCCGGGGCCGACGGGGTACGTCGGCAGGTATGCGCCGTCGCCGACGGGGCATCTGCATCTGGGGAATTTGCGGACGGCGGTCGTGGCGTGGGCGCGGGCGCGCTCGGTGGGCGGCCGGTTCCTGGTGCGCGTGGAGGACATCGACGAGACGCGCTGCCGCCCGGAGTTCGAGGCGCAGCAGCTGGAGGATCTGCGGGCGGTGGGCGTGGAGTGGGATGGTGCGCCGGTGCGTCAGTCGGAGCGGTACGCGCTTTACGACGCCGCCTTGCTCCGCCTCCCGGTTTTCCCCTGCTTCTGCTCGCGGAAGGACATCCAGCGGGAGTTGCAGTCGGTTATGGGCGCCCCGCATGGTCCGCCGGGCGCGTATCCGGGGACGTGCCGTGACCTGGATGAGGGGGAGCGCCGCGAGCGGGCGGCCCGTCTGGCGGAGGAGGGCCGGGGGCCGTCGCTGCGGTTGCGGTCGGATGTGACGAAGTGGCGGGCCCGCGACTTTTTCGCCGGAGAGGTGACGGGCGCGGTGGATGACATGGTGCTGCGCCGCGCCGACGGCATGTGGGCGTACAACCTGGCGGTGGTCGTCGATGACGGCGAGCAGGGCGTCACGGAGATCGTCCGCGGCCGGGACCTGCTGGATTCGGCGCCGCGCCAGGTGCATTTGGCGCACGCCCTCGGTTACCCGGAGCCGGCGTACGCGCATGTGCCGCTGGTCGTGAACCGGGAGGGCCGCCGCCTGGCCAAGCGCGACGGCGACGTGACCTTGCGCGAGGTCACCGCAGGGCACGCGCAGCGGTGGATCCTCGATTCGCTGGGTTTCCCGGGCCTCGCGTCCGTCGCCGAGCTTCCCGACGTTTTTGATCTGGCCGACCTGCCCCGGGAGGACGTCGTCTTCGATTGACGGTGCCGAGGGGACGGTGCCGCGGGGGCGGTGCGGTGGTGTCATCGGGGCGGGGCACCCGGAATCGGCGCGGCCACGCGGACACGGTGAAAAACATGCGCGCGGCGGGATTGCGGGGGCGCCGCTAGCCTGGGCCCCATGAGCGCCATCGATGCCAATGACGCAGGAACCGACCCCGGGGAGGCGGGCGGCCGGCCCACGCTCCTGGTGGTCCATCATTCGCCGACGCCGAAGCTGGAACAGCTGCGCGACGTGGTGCTGTCCGGCGCCCGGCACCCGGAAATCGAGGGCGTGGACGTGAAGGTCGTGGAGGCCCTGGAGGCCACCGCGGAGGATGTCCTCGCCGCCGACGCCTACCTGCTGGGGACGACCGCCAACTTCGGCTACATCTCCGGGGCGATGAAGCACTTCTTCGATTCGACCTTCATGGAGTGCCATGAGGTGACGAAGGGCCGCCCGGTGTCCTGGTGGATTCGAGGCGGCAAGGACGTCACGGGCGCGGTGAAGGCGATGCGGTCCATCACCACCGGGTTCGGCTGGGAGGTCGCGGCGGAGCCGGTGGAGTTCGTCGGCGACGTCGACGAGGAGCGCGAGGAATCGTTGATCAACCTGGGCGGCACCATGGCCGCCCTGCTGATGGGGGAGTGACCGTGGGCGCACCGTTCGGGACCACGACCGGCAGCGGGGATTTCTACACGGACCCCGTGGCGGCCGTCGACAGGCTCATCGAGATTTACGAGGCGAACGCCGCCTACCTGGTGGAGTGCTACGACACCGCGTGCGTGGAGGTCGCCGCCGACGGGGAACCGCCGGTGGACGTCCACGCCTGCTACCCGGAGCTGCGGTTCACCGTCGACGTCGTCCGTGACGTCGATCCGGCGCTGTCGCACGGGTTCGTCGACCGGCCGGGCATCTACGCCACCACGGTCGCGCGGCCGCGGCTGTTCCGCCGCTACCTCATCGAGCAAATCGAGGACCTGCTGGAAAGCCACGGCGGGGAAGTGGAGGTGCTGGTCAGCGACACGCCGATTCCGCTGCGCCTGGCGCACGGCTTCGACGAGACGAAGGTGCGGGAGGGCCTGGACGCCCTGCAGTTCACGCTCATCGATCGGGCGTTCACGCCGGTCGATTCCGCGTTCGTCGACGACGTCATCGCCGACGGCGAGACCGACTTCCTCAACCTGCCGGTCAAACCGCTGAGCCTGTTCGCCGCCCCGCGCGTCGACCTGGCGCTGCAGCGGCTGGAGCATTACACCGGTTCGCACGCGGAGCACATCCAGCGCTTCGTGCTGTTCACCAACTACCGCCTGCACACGGACGTGTTCCTGGAGTACGCGGCGACGCTGGGCACCGGCCACCCCGGGCCGGACGGCCTGACCCCCGGCGGGTCCGGCAGCGCCGCGCGGGGCGGGGATCCGTCGGAGGACACCGACATGGGCCAGTCGGGGGATCCCGAGACGCTCGCGGGGGAGGAGACGTCGGAAAGCCCCTACACGCATCTCGTGTGCCCGGGCGAGCAGGTGTTCCCCATCGGGGAGGTGCCGGACCCGGCGGAGTGCATCCGCTACGCGTCGGCTTCGCAGATGCCCGCGTACCACCTGGTGCGGGAGGACGGGCTGGGCGTGACCATCATCGACATCGGCGTCGGCCCGTCGAACGCGAAGACCATCACCGATTGCCTGGCGGTGCTGCGGCCGCACTGCTGGATGATGGTCGGGCATTGCGCGGGGCTCGACGGCCGCATGCGCATCGGCGACATGATCCTGGCCAACGGCTACGACCGGGCCGACGGAGTGCTCGACGCGGTGGTGCCGCTGGAGAAGCCGATTCCGCCGATCGCGGAGGTGCAGGTCGCGGTGGCCGCGGCACTGCGGCGCGTGTCGGGGCTGGACCGGGAGGCGCTGCGCAAGCGCCTGCGCACCGGCACCGTGCTGTCCACCGCCGACCGGAACTGGGAGTGGCGGGCGCAGTCGGACATTTACCGTGACCTGCAGAAATCGACGGCCATCGGCGTGGAGATGGAGTCCGCCACCATCGCCGCCAACGGCTACCGCTACCGCGTGCCCTACGGCGCGTTGCTGAGCATTTCGGACATGCCGCTGCACGACCAGCCGAAGCTGCCGAAGGCCGCCCGCGCCTTCTACGCCGCATCGAAGGTCGAGCACCTGATGGCGGCCGTGCGGGCCTGCGAGGCGATGTCCTCCAACCCCGACGAGCTGCACTCCCGCAAGCTGCGCCGCCCCGTCGGCGAGGTCGCCTTCCGCTAGTTCGGCGTGCATGCGCCGGCGGCGGCACCGTCCGCACGTGCTTTCCGACGCGCCGGGCGGCGATCCGGCGCCGTCCGCACGCGCTTTCCGACGCCCACGCGCGCATTCCGACGCACCCCTGCGGCGACCTTCGCGTGCCAAAAATGCCGCTCGCATACCCCTGATGGGTATATGCTTGCCCCATACCCCTCATGGGTATACCGTGAACAGGGAACACATCCATCAGGGTCGCTCGGCCGCACGGGCGGGGGCCCGCGCAACCCAAGGAGCAATCCCATGAGCATCAAGACGAACTTCACCGTTGAGGGCATGACGTGCGGCCACTGCGAGGCATCCGTCAAGGAGGAGGTCTCCGAGGTCGCCGGCGTCACCGACGTCCAGGTCAACCGCGACGACAAGCTGGTCACCGTGACCGCTTCCGACGACGTCGACCTGCAGGCGATCATCTCCGCCATCGACGAAGCCGGGTACTCCGCCCGCCACCTCGATTCCTAGGCCCGGCATGAGCACCGCCGCCCGCCTGGGCATCTACGCGGCCGCGGTCCTCGCCGTGTTCGCCATCGCCTACCTGCTCGGAGACCTCCTGGTTCCCGAGCACGTGGTGGCGAACTGGCTGGACCGCGCCGCCGAGAACACCCACGCGCACTGACCTGCGCCAACCCCGCGCCGCGCACCAACCCCGCGCACCGCATGAACCCCGCGGCACCCGCGCCCATCCACTGCACCCCGGAAAGGAACGGCACCGATGTCCGCCCCTTCGGCTTCCACGCCTTCGGCATCCCCGACCCCCTCGCCCCAGACCCCGGCCCCGGCCCCGCCGCCGGGTTTCGAGATTGATCTGGACATTTCGGGCATGACCTGCGCGGCGTGCGCGAATCGGGTGGAGCGGAAGCTCAACAAGCTCGACGGCGTCACGGCCACCGTCAATTACGCCACGGAGCGCGCGCACGTCACGGCGCCGGAGGGCTACGAGACGCAGCTGCTGCTCGATACCGTGGACAAGGCCGGGTACAAGGCGCACCTGCCGGCGCCGCCGCCCTCCGCGGCGGGCGGGGACGGTGCGGCCGGGGCGTCGGAAAGCGAGGGGGAGACCCCCGCCGAGCGGGAGCTGACGGCGCTGCGGCAGCGGGCGATTGGCGCGGCGGTGCTGTCGATTCCGGTCATCCTGATTTCGATGTTCCCGGCGCTGCAGTTCACGAACTGGCAGTGGCTGGCGCTGACGCTGACGGCGCCCGTCGTGGTGTGGGCCGGCTGGCCGTTCCACCGTGCGACGTGGGCGAACCTGAAGCAGGGCGACGCGTCGATGGACACGCTCATTTCGGTGGGCACCGGCGCGGCGTTCCTGTGGTCGCTGTACGCGCTGTTCCTGGGCACGGCGGGCACCCCGGGGCTGACGCACGAGTTCACGCTGTCCATCGCGCCGAGTGACGGGGCGGCGAACATTTACCTGGAGGTCGCGGCGGGCGTCATCATGTTCGTCCTCGGCGGCCGCTATTTCGAGAAGCGCGCCAAGGCCCGCGCCGGCGACGCCCTCCGCGCGATGCTCGACCTCGGCGCCAAGGACGTGCGCCTGCTCACCGACGGCACCGAGCAACTTGTGCCCGCCGCCCAACTGCAGGTCGGCGACCGTTTCGTGGTTCGCCCGGGTGAGAAGGTCGCCACCGACGGCGTCGTCGTCGAGGGTGATTCCGCCGTCGACGAGTCCATGCTCACCGGCGAATCGGTGCCGGTGGAGGTCCACGCGGGCGACGCCGTCACCGGCGCGACCGTCAACGCCTCCGGCCGGCTCGTCGTGGAGGCCACCCGCGTGGGTTCCGATACCCGCCTCGCCCAGATGGCCCGCCTCGTCGAGGCCGCCCAGTCCGGCAAGGCCGACGTCCAACGCCTGGCCGACCGCATTTCCGGCGTGTTCGTGCCGGTGGTCATCCTCATCGCGGCGGCGACCCTGGGCGCGTGGCTCGGCGCCGGGTTCCCCGCGTCGGCGGCGTTCACGGCGGCGGTCGCGGTGCTCATCATCGCCTGCCCCTGCGCCCTGGGCCTGGCCACGCCGACGGCGCTGCTGGTCGGCACCGGCCGCGGCGCGCAGATGGGCGTCCTGCTGAAGGGGCCGGAGGTCCTCGAGTCGACCCGCCGCGTGGACACCGTGGTCCTGGACAAGACCGGCACCGTCACCAGCGGCGACATGGCGCTTTCCGACGTCATCCCCGCCACCGGCGTCGACCGCGCCGACCTGCTGCGCCGCGCCGGTGCGGTGGAGTCGGCGTCGGAGCACCCGATTGCCCGGGCCATCGCCGAGGGCGCCGTGGCTGAGCTTGCCGACGGAGGCGGGCCGGCGTCCGGCTCGGCCGGTGCGGGTTCCCCCGGGGATACGGCGTCGGGTTCGGATTCCCCCGGCGATTCGGCGTCCCGTGCGGCGCTGCCCGCGGTGACCGGTTTCCGGAATCTGCCGGGCCAGGGCGCCCACGGCACCGTCGACGGCGTCGAGGTGACCGTCGGCCGCAACCTCGGCGAACTCGACGGTGAGTTGGCCGGGGCCTTCGACGAGGCCGTCGCCGCCGGGCGGACCGCCGTCAGCGTCGCCTGGGGCGGCCGCGTCCAGGGCGTGCTCACCGTGTCCGACCAGGTCAAGCCTTCGTCCGCCGAGGCCATCGCCCGCCTGCGCGGGTTGGGCCTGGAGCCGGTGCTGCTGACGGGCGACAATGCGGTCGTCGCAAAGCGCGTGGCGGCGGAGGTCGGCATCGACGACGTCCGTGCCGAGGTCATGCCCGCCGACAAGGTCGACGCGGTCAAGGCCCTGCAGGCCGAGGGCAAGGTCGTCGCGATGATCGGCGACGGCGTCAACGACGCCGCCGCCCTCGCCCAGGCCGACCTGGGCCTGGCGATGGGCACCGGCACCGACGCCGCCATCGAGGCATCCGACGTCACCCTCGTCCGCGGCGACCTGATGGCCGCCGTCGACGCGGTGCGCCTGGCCCGCCGCACCCTGTCCACCATCAAGGGCAACCTGTTCTGGGCCTTCGCCTACAACGTCGCGGCGATTCCGCTGGCCGCGCTGGGCCTGCTGAACCCGATGCTGGCCGGCGCCGCGATGGCGTTCTCCTCGGTCTTCGTGGTCACCAACAGCCTGCGCCTGCGGGGCTTCCGCTCCGTCGCCGACGGCGTCACCGCCGCCGGCCCGGCCGTGGAACCTGCCGCCATCAAGGACCCCGAGCCGACCGGGGCCACCGGTGCCGCAGGCGCCGGCCCCGAATCCGCCCCGTCCCCCCAGTCCTCACAGTCCGACACCGAGAAGGAGCCGCTCCGATGACCGCCCAGCCCGCCCCCGCCGATTCCACCGCGGCCCACGACCCGGCCGAGTGCGTGGACTGCGCCACCGGCGGCGACCACGGCTACCTGAAGGACAAGAAGCGCTACCTCGATCGCCTCAAGCGCATCGAGGGCCAGGTCCGCGGCGTGCACCGGATGGTCGACGAGCAGAACTACTGCATCGACATCCTGACGCAGATCTCCGCCCTCAACGCCTCACTCAAGTCGCTGTCCCTCGCGCTTCTCGACGACCACCTGCACCACTGCGTCGCCGCGGCCGCCCAGAGCGACGGCGAACAGCTCGACGCCAAGCTCGACGAAGCGATGAACGCGATCCGCCGACTGACGAAGTAGGAGGCCGCGCCGGCCACCGTCGGAAAGCAACGGGAAAGGCCGGGCCTCCGACGAGAAGGCCCCGGCCGGCGACGAGAAAGGCCGGGCCTCCGACGAGAAGGCCCCGGCCGGCGACGAGAAAGCTTGGGCCACCAGGGATTTTGTCCTTTTGCGGGTGCTTGGGTAACCTTCAACGCGGAGGATTCGCCTAGCGGCCTATGGCGCTCGCCTGGAACGCGAGTTGGGAGCAATCCCTCAGGGGTTCAAATCCCCTATCCTCCGCCAATGAGAACCCCCTGGTCCCCGTGACCAGGGGGTTCTCGCATGCCCGGGGGCTGTTTCGGGCGATTGGGGACACGGCTGGGGACATGGCCGGCTCCTTGTGGGGACGCGGCTGGGGACACGGCCTGCACCTCGCGGGATATGGCTGGCGCCTTGTGGGGATACGGCTGGGAAGCGGCTTGGAAGCGGCTCGGGATACGGGATGCCCGCGCGGCAGGCGTCGGAAAGCGGGTTGGGGGAGCAGTCGGGTTGGCCGAAACCTAAAACTCGGGATCAATAACTCGGGATCAGTACTGATCCCGAGTTAAAGAACGGCAAGAAGGACTGATCCCGAGTTATTGATCCCGAGTTAAAGAAGCGGCGGCGGGCGAAGTGGCGGGCTAGAGCTGGGGCGCGGGGAATGGGGCGGTGGACCGGGATCGCGAAAGGCCCGCCCCACCAGGCAGGTGGGGCGGGCCCTTCGGGAGTCGGCGCAGGCCGCAAGAGCAGCGAGCGAGCGGCGCCGGGTTAGCGGAGGTTGTCCGCCATGATGCGGCCCATGGCGCGGGAGCCCTCCAGCGTCGGGTGCAGCTTCATGTTGTGGTCGCTGGTCTGGTCGTAGATGCCGGCGACGTAACGCTGCGAATCCGGGGCGGCGCACGTGCCGTGGCCTGCGGTCAGGGCCTTCATGTCCACGAAACGGATGCCGTTCGCGTCCGCCGCCGAACGGATCGACGACTGCAGCCCGCTCTCCACCGCAGCAATACCCGGCAGCATCAGGGGCGCCGGCTGATTCGGGGTGACGTTGATCGGGCAGACGTTGTCGCCCGCGCCGAGCTCCGGGTAACCGGCCATGACGATCTCGGCGTTCGGGGCGGCGGCCTGCACCTGGCGCCGAACCTCGGCGATGGTGGCGTGGTAGCCGCTGGGCAGGACGCCCGCGATGCCCGCGACGTGCGTGCCCGTGTCGATCCACTGCAGGACGTCGAGGCCGCCGTACATGATGGCCACCTTGCTGGTGCTCGGGCCGAGGTCGCCGTTCGCGACGGCGTTGGAGACGGAGTTCGTCAGGTCTACGTAGGGGACGCGGCCGGTGCCGTTGCAGGAGTAGTCGGCCAGCGAGACGTCGAGGATGCCGGCGGCGACGCGCGGCCAGTTCTCGCGGTCCTGCGGGCAGCCGCCCGAGCCGGTGACCGGAACGCGGGAACCGCTGTTCGGGGCGGTGCCGGCGATGTAATGGTCCGCCGGCAGCGTCGGGTTCGAGGCGAAGGAATCACCGAAAACCACCAGGTCCTTGCCGCCGGGGTTCGCCGACGCGACCGGGGCGGCCAGCAGGCCGACGGCGCAGGCTGCCGCGGAGGCCAGGGCAACGGTGGAGCGGCGCAGGCCACGGAGGCGCGCGGGCAGGGACGACAGGGCGGGCAGTGAGGGCTGCATGAAGGTTAAGTCTCAGCCCGATAACGAAACCTGTCAAAAAGAACGGGTGGCCGGACGCCACCGGTGCGCGCCGGGCGGGGTTGGCGTCGCGCGGGCCCGCTGGGTTATGGTGTGGTCCGGACCCCACGCGGCGTCCATCTCGTGAACTCCCCCAGGGCAGGAATGCAGCAAGGGTCAGCGGGCTCTGGCGGGTGCGTGGGGTCCCCTTATGTCTCGGGGCGGGGCAGGCGGCGGAATCGGCGGTTGGCTGGGCGTCGGCAAGCGGGGGAAGCACGGGAAGAGCCCGGGCAAGCGCCGGGAAGAGCCCAGGGGAAGCGCGGCCATCGCCCCCGGCCAGGGGCCGTAACTCCCGGCCAACGCCGCACGCCACAACGGGGAAACCGCCATTCTGCGCGGGGCGCGGGGAGTGCTCTATCCTTCGTTGGTGACAACAACCGCGCGGGCCGCGGGCCGGCAACTTCCGCGGGGGCGCTTTCGGGCGCACCCGGGAATGCGATGGGAACACCATTTGCCGGCCGTTCGCACCCTCGCACGCAGTCGATGACGAAGGAAGCTTGCCATGAAGCTGGATGCCTACGATTCCCACGAGCTCGCGCAGCTCAAGGAGGACTTCGCCAAGGAGTACGAGGCTCTGAAGGCCCGTTCGCTGGCGTTGAACCTGACCCGCGGCAAGCCGTCGTCGGAGCAGCTGGATTACGCGAATGCGCTGCTCGGTCTGCCGGCGCCGGATTACAAGACGGCGGAGGGCGAGGACACCCGCAATTACGGCAACCTGAAGGGCATCACGGAGATCCGCGCGCTGTGGGCGGAGCTGCTGGGCCTGCCGGTGGAGAACGTCATCGCCGGTGACGCGTCGTCGCTGAACATCCAGTTCGACCTGGTCAGCTGGGCGATGCAGTTCGGCACGGTCGACTCGGAGCGCCCGTGGAACGAGGAGCCGGTGCTGAAGTGGCTGTGCCCGGTCCCGGGTTACGACCGCCACTTCTCCATCACGGAGCACTTCGGCATCGAGATGATTCCGGTCCCCCTCAACGAGGATGGCCCGGACATGGACATGATTGAGCGCCTGGTCGCGGCGGACCCGCAGATCAAGGGCATGTGGAACGTGCCGGTGTTCTCCAACCCGTCGGGTGTGACGTACTCGGAGGAGGTGTGCCGTCGTCTGGTCGAGATGCCGACGGCCGCACCGGATTTCCGCCTCATTTGGGACAACGCGTACATGGTGCACACGCTGACCGACGAGTTCCCGGTGAACCACCCGGTGGTCACCTGGGCCGCAGAGGCCGGCAACCCGAACCGCGTGTGGGAGTTCGCGTCGACGTCGAAGATCACGTTCGCCGGTGCGGGCGTGTCCTTCTTCGCGTCGTCGGAAAGCAACATCGCGGATTACCTGGGCCACGCGAATTTCCGCGGCATCGGCCCCAACAAGGTGAACCAGCTGGCGCACGCCAAGTTCTTCGGCGACGCCGAGGGCGTGCGCGAGCAGATGCGCCGCCACAAGGAGTCGCTGGCGCCGAAGTTCGACCGCGTGCTGGAGGTGCTGGACAAGCGCCTGGGCGAGTACGGCGTGGCCGAGTGGACCCGTCCGCAGGGCGGTTACTTCGTGTCGCTGGACGTCGTCGACGGCACCGCGCGCCGCGTGATTGAGCTGGCCAAGGACGCCGGCATCGCGCTGACGGGTTCCGGTTCGTCGTTCCCGCTGAAGGATGACCCGAACGACCGCAACATCCGCCTGGCGCCGTCGCTGCCGCCGATTGAGGAGCTCGAGGTCGCGATGGATGGCGTGGCCACCTGCGTGCTGCTGGCGGCCGCCGAGAAGTTCGCCCAGTAGGGGCGGTCCGTGGATCTTCGCGAGACCTCTTTCTGGGTTCGCCAGCTGTTCCCGGGGTCGGTGCGCATGGCGCGCCGCCGCGCGCAGCGCCCGAAGTCGCGTCGTGGGCGGGCCGGTGCGGGCGTGTCGGTGCGGGTCGCCGAGTTTTCGCTTTACGACGACCCGGCGTCCGCCCCCGATGCGGCCATGCCCGTGGAGTCGGATTCGGGTGGTGCGGTGAGTGCCGCCGATGCCGCGGCGGCGGCGGCTGCGG
>DUOR01000429.1 GCA_012838715.1 Actinomycetales bacterium | reverse complement strand
GTGACCCGCCGGCGGTGACCCGCCGGCGGTGACCCGCCGGCGGTACCCGTCAGTAGTAGAAGGGGAAGTCGTCCCAGTCCGGGTCGCGCTTCTCCAGGAAGGCGTTCTTGCCCTCGACGGCCTCATCGGTCATGTAGGCCAGGCGGGTGGCCTCGCCGGCGAAGACCTGCTGGCCCATCAACCCGTCGTCGGTGAGGTTGAAGGCGAACTTCAGCATGCGCTGCGCCGTCGGCGACTTGCCGTTGATGGCGCGGCCCCACTCGACGGCCACGTCCTCCAGGTCGGCGTGGTCCACGACCTCGTTGACCGCGCCCATGCGCTGCATCGTCTCCGCGTCGTACGGGCGGCCCAGGAAGAAAATCTCGCGCGCGAACTTCTGGCCCACCTGCTTGGCCAGGTACGCGGAACCGTAGCCGGCGTCGAAGGAGCCGACGTCGGCGTCGGTCTGCTTGAAGCGGGCGTGCTCGCGCGACGCCAGCGTCAGGTCGGAGACGACGTGCAGCGAATGCCCGCCACCGGCCGCCCACCCGTTGACCAGCGAAATGACCACCTTCGGCATCGTGCGGATGAGCCGCTGCACCTCCAGGATGTGCAGGCGGCCGCCCTCCACCTTCACGCGGGCCTCGTCGACGGAATCGGCGGTGGCGCCCTCCACGTCCGAATCATGGGAGGTGGCGTACTGGTAGCCGGAGCGGCCGCGGATGCGCTGGTCGCCGCCGGAGCAGAACGCCCAGCCGCCGTCCTTGGGGGAGGGGCCGTTGCCGGTAAGCAGCACCACGCCCACGTCCGGGGTGCGGCGCGCATGGTCCAGCGCCCGGTACAGCTCGTCGACGGTGTGCGGGCGGAAGGCGTTGCGCACCTCCGGACGGTCGAAGGCGATGCGGACGATGCCGTTGGCGCGGCCCTCCCCGGCGTGCCGGTGGTAGGTGATGTCCGTGAGGTCGCCGAAACCCGGGACCTCCTTCCACTGCTCGGGGCGGAAGGGGTTGGCGGACGCGTTCTTGTCGGTCGTGTCGGTCGTGTCGGTCATGGCCCCAGGGTATCGGGCCACCGTGGCACGATGGGGCCATGCCAGCCCCCGCCGACCAGCCGAGTCCCAGCGACTTCCCCGACCTCCGCGATCTCCGCGATCTCCGCGATCGCGCCCGCGTCGTCGCCCTGCCGTTGCGCACCACCTTCCGCGGGGTGAACGTCCGCGAGGCCATGCTTTTCGACGCCCCCGGCGGCTGGGTCGAATGGTCGCCCTTCCCGGAGTACGGCCCGGAGGAGGCGTCGCGGTGGCTGCGCTGCGCCCTGGAGCTCGGCTGGGGCGCCCCGCCGCCTGCGCTGACCGGCTCGGTGGAGGTCAACGCCACCATCCCCGCCGTCGACGTTTCCGCCGACCCGGAGTCCGTCGACCGCCTCCTCGAGCGCTACCCCGGCTGCACCACCGTCAAAATCAAGGTGGCCGAACGCGGCCAGGGCCTCGCCCACGACGTCGCCCGCGTCAACGCCGTCCGCGCCTGGTTCGAGGAAAGGCGCATCACCCCGCGCGTCCGCGTCGACGCCAACGGCGGGTGGACCCCCGACGAGGCCGTCGCCGCCATCGGCGCCCTCACCCGCGGCGGGCCCCTGGATTACGTGGAGCAGCCCTGCCGCACCGTCGACGAGCTCGCCCAGGTTCGCGCCGCCCTGCCGCGGGCCGGGGTGTTCGCCCGCATCGCCGCCGACGAGCTCATCCGCAAGGCCGAGGATCCCCTGGCCGTCGTCCGCGCCGGCGCCTGCGACGTTGCCGTGGTCAAGGCGGCGCCCCTCGGCGGCGTCGGCCAGGTGGTGCGCGTCGCCGCCGACATCGCCCGCTTCGGCGTGCCCGTCACCGTGTCCTCCGCCCTCGAAACCGCCGTGGGCATGGGCGCGGGCCTGCACGCCGCCGCAGCGCTGCCCGTGCTTTCCGACGACGACGGCATCCCCGTCCGCCCCAACGCCGCCGGCCTGGCCACCGGGTCCCTGTTCGCCGCGGACGTCGCCGAACGGCCCATCGTCGACGGGCGCATCGCCGTCGGCCCCGTGGTCCCCGATGCCGCGGCGCTCGACGAG
>DUOR01000428.1 GCA_012838715.1 Actinomycetales bacterium | reverse complement strand
GGCCCCGTCGACCCCGGATTGCCGTCCGGGGTGAACCGGCCGTCGACGTTGACCGACCGCATGTCCACCCACCGGTGCCGCGCATCAATGCCGCCGCCCGGCAGCGGCACCGCCCGGCCCACGATGCCGTCGAGCTGGCGACGGCCCAGCACCCGCGCCGACTCGTACTCGTTGCCCTCCAACGGCCCGGAATTGGGCACCAGCCCGTGGTTGGGGCTGACGTCACCGGGCGTGGACATGGCGAACGCCGCCACGAACGGCGCGCCCGCCGGATTCGAATGGTCGACGCCCGCCCGGTTCTCGGCGAGCCACGCCGCATAACCCTTGTTGTCGCCCGAGACGATGGTGTGCTCCGGGCCGAACGTCGTGGGGTGGATGCCGTACCAGTTGATGAAGCCGACCGACCTGCCGTCGCGAAGCACGTGCAACGTGACGGAATCACGGTCGACGCCATCGGGGAACACTGCCTTGTCCGCGTCCGGGTTCCGATCGAAGGCGCCGCGCGAACGGTTGACGCCCGCATCGGCGACGGTGCCGCGGGTCAGGGCGATGTGCGACGGCGCGAGGTCGGTGTCCGCTCGCTCGACCGCCGCCACGATGCCCGCGACCGTCGCCTCGAACGTGACCGGCCGGAAACCGAGTGTGGTCAGGTCGACCATCAGGTGCCCGGACGTCCCGCCCGGCGCGACATGCGTGTGCGACGCCCCAATGAGCACATTGCCCTCGTGGTACGTGCCGCCGAACCGCGCCCGCAGCCGATTGAGCACCTCCATCTGGATGGACTGGAACATCAGCCCCATGTCCGCCGTCACGTGCGCCACGCGCCCGCCGTTGCCGTCGTCGAACACGAACGCCCGCGCGAACTGCCGCTGCCGCAGCCCCGACGTCTGCTGCTCCAGCACCGCGTACCCGTTCATGCCCGCGCCGAAAGGTTCGCCGGTCATGTCCGCCATGCCGCGGCCCACCGTCATCGGGATGCTTGCCGACGCACCCGTCCCCGGCCCCGGCGCCTCCTGCGCGCCCGCGGGACTCGCCCCTCCCCAGTTCGCGGCGATCGTGGCGCCGAGGGCCGTGGCGGCCGCGGTGGCGCCGAGGAATGCCCGGCGCGGCAGGCCGGCCGGCTTGGCGAATCGAGCGTGTGTGGTCCGTTCACCGTCGGTCACGCGAATGAATCGCTGCCCGGGAACGCTAGCGTGACAGCATCGCGGATCATGTCATTTCGGGGGAAAACGTGTTCGCGAGTCCCCCGTGGCGTCCCCGCTACCGCCCTTCGACTCGGGATCGCCTCCCCGGTTCCTTCGACTCGGGATCAAGAACTCGGTATCAGTTGTTTTCGGCGTCCTTCGACTCGGGATCAGTGTTGATCCCGAGTTGTTGATCCCGACTTGAACGATTTGCCCCGCTGATCCCGAGTCGAACAGTTTGCCCCGTTGATCCCGAGTTGAGCGTTCGGCTACGCCATCGCCACCGCCCCCATATTCAGGGTCCACCCGGGGTATCCGGAGAACAATTCCATCCGGCGGCGACCCTGATCGCGGGCCAGGTGGCGACCCACCTCGCGGGCCAGGCGGCGCCCCGGGCCCCGATCGAGGCCGCCACCCCGAGGTCACGCCGGCGCGATTTTCACCAAAACCCCACGGGTGAGCTGGATCACAGGAAATATGTTCACCGCACAGAATGATTCCGTGGGGGTTGACGTCGATTACCGGGTGGCCGGTTCGTCGGCAAGCACTTCCCCGCGGTCGCGCGTCCCACCGTCCGATTCACCATCAGGAGCCGCATTGCCTTCCGCCGCCCGGCGCACGCCCCGCGCAGCCTTCATCGCCTCACTGACCGCCCTCGCCCTGGGCGGTTCCATGCTCGTCGCGCCGCACGCCGGCGCGCAGACCGTCCGCTCGCAGCCCATCGACTCCCATGAATCGCCGGACAGCTTCGCCGGCGCCAACGCGTTCTACATGCCGCCGCCGGAGATTCCGGCCGCGCCGGGCCAGCTGATCCGCTCCGAGCCGATGGCGCTGAACGTCACCGTCCCGAACTTCGATGGGCCGTGGCCGGGCGAGGCCGAGCGGTTCATGTACACGTCCATCAACAGCAACGGCAAGACCGTCGCGGTGACGGGCATGAACATGGAGCCCATCGCGGAGTGGACGGGTGAGGGCCCGCGGCCGACGGTGGTCATCGGTTCCGGCACCATCGGCCAGGGCGACCAGTGCGCCCCGTCGCGTCTGGCGCCGAACATGCTGGGCATCGACCTGGCGCAGCCTTCGCTGGGCATCAACTACGAGCTGCTGTTCGCCAATCTCATGCTGCGTGACGGAGTGCGCGTGGTCATGACCGATTACATGGGCCTGGGCACGCCGGGCATGCACACGTACATGAACCGCGTGGACCAGGGCCACGCCATGCTCGACGCCGCGCGCGTGCTGCCGGAGCTGACCGGCGAGCAGTCGCCGGTGGGTTTCTGGGGTTATTCGCAGGGCGGTGGAGCCGCCGCGGCTGCCGCCGAGCTGGCGGAGGAATACGCCCCGGAGGTCAATGTGCGCGGTACTTACGCGGGCGCCCCTCCGGCTGACCTCGAAGTGGTCGCGGGCGCCGTCGACGAGAACTTGATCGTGGGCGTGCTCGGGTACACCATCAACGGTCTGCTGCAGGCGCATCCGGAGCTGGAGGATGAGGTCGAGGCGATCATCAATGACCGGGGCGAGGAGATGCTGGAGGCGACGCGCACGCAGTGCATCGGCGACACGGTCATCGCGTTCGGCCCGGTCGGCGCGACGCTGCCCAGCCCGTCGAGCATGATGACGGAGGACGGCCGCAGCATCCAGGAGCACATCCGCTCCAACCCGAACCTGCGGGCGATGGTGGACCGGCAGTTCATCGGCACGAAGCGGCCGAATGCGCCGGTGCTGGTGGTCAGCAATGTCAACGACGACGCCATCCCGCATGACCAGGCGGCCGCGCTGGCCGACCGGTGGGCCGCCTTGGGCGCGGACGTCGAGTTCCGTTCGATGCCGCTGCCGTCGATTCTGCCGCGCTTCGCCATCGGCCACCTCGGCCCGATGCCGCTCGGTTTCGTCGACGCGAAGGATTGGCTGATGGGCCAGTTCAACGGCGTCGACGTGCCCGCGGGGTCGTCCTCCGCCCCGAGCTTCTAGGGCGCCCGGGGCTTCCCCGCCCCGCTTGCCGACGCGCCGTCGCGGGTTCACCCGGCGCGTCGGCCACAATGGGGTTCATGCGTGAGTTTTTCGGCAATCTGAGGCATTTCCTGTCCGCCCGGTTGTGGGCGTGGCCGATTCTCACGGCGGCGGTGGGCATCGTCGCTTCGCTGGTACTGCACGACGTCCGCATTTCCGGTGACGTCCCGTGGGCGCGGTTCCTGTGGCCGGGCGACGCGTCGGCGGCGTCGGACATGCTCAGCTTCATTTCGTCGACGACGCTGACGGTGCTGACGACGACCATTTCGATGACGCTCATCGTGCTGCAGGTCGCGTCGGGAAACTTTTCGCACCAGCTGCTGCGCGATTTCATCGAGTCGCGGGCGGTGCGCGGCATCCTGGCGGTGTACGTCGGCGTCGTCGCGTACTCGCTGACCCTGCAGCGGTCCATCGACGCGGATTCGGAGTTCGTGCCGCAGCTGGCGATGACGGTGTCGATGATCCTGATCGCCGTGTCGCTGGCGACGTTCATCTGGTACGTCTCCCGCGTCGTGGACATGGTCCGGGTGGACGCCATCATCGATGGCACGGTCCGCCAGACCCTGGCGAACATCGACGAGCGCATCGACGCCGCCGATTGCGGCCGCGAGCCCCGGCCGGTCGTGCCCGCCGGCGCGCAGCTGCTCACCTCCAACGACCACGGTTTCGTGCAGGGCGTGGACATCGCCGCCGCCGAACGGTGGGCGCGGAAGTTCAATGCGGTGGTGGTCATCGACGCCCGCCCGGGCGACCTCATCGTCCAGGGCCAGACCTGGGGCCGCTGGTGGCCCGCCGACGGCGGCGGCCATATCGGCGGGGCCGCCGCGGTTGCTGCGCCTCGATGCGGAGCGGGTGTCCGGGGTCGATTTCACGTTGGGCATCCGGCAGGTGCTCGATATCGTTGTCCGCTCGTTGGGTTCGGGCGTCAACGACACGACGGCGGCCACGCACGCCATCGGCCAGTTGGCCACGGTGATCCGGCAGATGGCGCTGACGCCGGTGCCGCCGACCGTCCGGTACCGGGACGGCCAGGTCGCCGTCTGGGCCGCCTCGCACACCGTGGGCGAGGTGTTGCGCGACATCACCACCGAGACCCGCACGTACGGGGCGCATTCCATCGGGGTGGTGCTGCAGTTGCTGCGGCTGCTCGATATCGCGAAGGAGACCGTCGATGATCCCGGGGCGGCCCTCGTCGGCACGCGATCGGACGCGGAGGGCCGCACCCCCGGCGTCGACCGCGCGACCCGCCTGGATTTGCTGCGGTTCATTGCGGAGGAGCGGCGCCGGATCGTCGCCGCGGCGGAGCGCGACATCCCGGAGCAGCATGACGTCACCCGCGCCGTCGAGGCAGCGTACCGGCGCGACGCGATGAACGAGCCGCCGCCGGAACCTGGCGCGTAGCCGCGCCACCGTGGTCGGGCACCCGCGGTCGCGCATCGTCCGCGCCGCCCGCACAATGGCGGTATGCGCACGCTCGCCGATCGTCTCGGCCGCCTCGGCACCACCGTCCTCCTGGCCACGCGCGATGACGGTGAGACCGTCAGCCACGGCGACGTCGACGCCACGTTCCTGGCGGCGTCGGTGTCCAAGCTGTTCACCCACGC
>DUOR01000427.1 GCA_012838715.1 Actinomycetales bacterium | reverse complement strand
GGGGCCGCCGGTGCGCGGCCACAGGGCGGCGATCGCGGCCGATAGCGAGCAACCGGTGCCGTGGGTGTTGGCGGTGTCGACGCGCGGGGCGTGGAATTCGTCGGTGCGGCCGTCGGGGTGGACGAGGACGTCGGCGACGACGCCGTCGTCGAGGTGACCGCCCTTGGCCAGCACCTTCACCTGGTGTTCGGCGGCGACGGCGCGCGCCTGTCCGATGGCGTCGGCCATGGTGGCGGCGGGTTCGGCGCCGGCGAGGACCGCCAGTTCCGGGATGTTCGGCGTGACCAGGTCGACGTGGCGCAGCATCCCGCGCAGCGCTTCCTCGGCTTCGGCGCGCAGCAGGCGGTCTCCGGAGGTCGCGACCATCACCGGGTCGAGCACCACGAGCGGCGCCGCGGCGGCCCCCGCCACGGCCGCGGCCGAAGCCCGAGCATCAACCCGAGTCCCGTCCCCGGCCCCGTCTCCGGCGTCCGCACCTCCCACGGCGCCCTCCCCGGCCCCCGCACCTCGCACGGCGCCGAGCCAGTCGGTCACTTCGCCGATGATCGGGGCGTCGAAAAGCATCCCGATTTTCACGGCGTCAACGGTGACGTCGTCGGACACCGCGTCGAGCTGGCTGCGCAGGAATTCCGTCGGCGGGACGTGGACGTCGCGGACGCCGTGGGTGTTCTGGCTGACCAGCGCGGTGACCACGCCCATCCCGTAGGCGCCGTGCGCGGAGAAGGACTTCAGGTCCGCCTGCAGCCCCGCCCCGCCCGTGGGGTCGGTGCCGGCGATGGACAGCGCGCGCGGCGCCTGCGGGCGGTTCGCGGCGGGCGCCAGCTCGGGGGCGTACTGGGGCGGGAGGTGGGCGTGGCTCACGGCAACATCCTTTCGCCGGTGTCAACCGGATCAAGTTCGGCGGGTGTGTTCTCAGCCCGCGTCGGCGCGGGCACCCCGTGTTGCGGGCCACTGTAGCAACCGGCCCGGATTCGGGGTGGGGCCGAAGCGCGCGAGTTACGCCGTTGTGGTGCGGTGCGCGCCGGTTGCTTGCCGACGCCCGCTCAGGACTCCCGGAAATGCGCCGCCACCTGCTGATTTGGCCCTTATTGGGCTTCTGGGTAGAGTAATGTTCCGTTGCACGGCGGACGTACCGCAGAGGTACGGCGAAGGTGCGGCGAGCTTTCCTCCATAGCTCAATGGCAGAGCATTCGACTGTTAATCGAAGGGTTGCTGGTTCGAGTCCAGCTGGAGGAGCCAAAGCGGCAGGTCAGGGAATGTTTTCCCTGGCCTGCTTTTGTTTTTCCGGCCCGGAATGACACTTTAATGCCACTTTAATTGACGGGGGAGCCCGGAATCCGGCGCCCGACACACGCGCGCGACCGGCTCTCCCTCCAGCCCCGCCCGGTTCCGTCCGGCCCCGACCCGCCTTGTCATGGGCGGCCCTGAGGTGGATGAACCGGCGCCCGCGGCCAATCGTCGGGTCGGGTGTCACCTACCTCTTTTCTCCCTCTTTTTCGGCATTTCCGGTGGTACGTTCCAATCGTGAGTGAAAAACGGTTGTTCGGGATGGTCATCCCGTCCGGCGACGTGCCCCCGGAGGAGAACGCGCAGGGCCGGGTTCCGGTGGAGGAGCGCCGCCGGCAGCTGGCGCGCGCCGGGTTCAGCATCGTGGTCGATGAGGGGATCGCCGCCGTGACCACCCGCAACGTGTGCGCGCGGGCCGGGGCGCACCTGAGCGTGTTCCACTACTGCTTCACGTCGAAGGCAGAGCTGATCGACGCGATGGTCGAGCTGGTCCTCGCCGTCATGGTCGACGGCATGGCCCAGATTGAGGTCAATGACGTCTCGGAGTTCGTGCACGCGTTGTGGGCGATTCAGGCGAAGGAGTGGCGCCTGACGTTCGGCTACTACGAGCTGATGGTTTTCGCCGCCCGCGAGCGGAATTTCGCCGAAGCGTCGGACGCGCCGACGAAGCCGTATCTCGAGCGGTACGCGGCGATCCTGGAGGAACTGGCGGCCAGGGAAGGCAAGCGCTGGTCCATCGATCCGCTGGAGGTCGCCCGGATCGTCATGTCGATGTCGACGGGCGTCGGCATGACGCAGATTCTCGGCGTCGGGCCGATTCCCGGGGAGGGGCCGCCGCCCGAGCATTTCGAGGCGTTCGTCGGCATGCTCGAAGGGCTGATGGTCCCCGCCTAGCGTTCGCGGATTTTCAGTTCGCCGAAGATGAGGACGCCGTCGATGACGACGGTGAGCCCGTTGGCTTCGGCGTCGGGGTCCTGGCGTTGTTTCACTTCGCTGAGGATGGCGGTCGCGTTGACGACGACGCGGGTGCCGCGGGGCACGGTGACGCGTACTTCGGAGAACGAGGACTGCACGTCGAGGACGAGGCGCTCGCCGGGGAAGTCCGCTTCGGTGAGGTCGATTTTCGTTTCGCCGAACACGGACCACCAGGTCGTTTCGGGTTGCGGCGCCCAGCGCCCCCCGATTTCGTGGTCGCCGAAAATGGCGGGCGACCCCTTCTGCCGGTCGGCCGGCGGCGTCACTCCGATGGTGTGCCGCCCCGCGGGGAGGTTGCGGCGGGGGCTGATGGATGCGCCCGGCCCGTCGTATCCCTGTCCGGGGTTCGTGCGGGCCCGGGCCTCGTCGAGGCGCTCGAGGCGGCCGGCGATGGCGTCGAGCTCGGGGGAGTCCTCGTCGTGGGAGGTGTCCCAGACGGCCGCGCACAGGTCGGAGTACTCGTCGATGTTGAGATCCCCGCGGGCAACCGCGTTTTCGAGGCGCTGTTGCAGGCGGGCGCGGCGACCGTCATCGTTGTCCATGGGCCCGAAACTACCCGTTTTCCCCACCAGTGGGGGAGTCGAAAGGAAGATTCGGCCGGGGCCTTCGCGGGGTTTCCCGCTGGTCAAAGGGCCTTCGTCGGCAAGCGAAGTTTTGTTAACCAATCGTTAAACTGACAACCATGTGATTTACACCTCACGTACTTACTCTGGGCACCAGTTCGGCAGGGGGAAGCTGCCGAATGGAAAGGGAGCCACGTTGCGTACCACGACCGCGACCACCGACCGACACCCGCTCGACCGGAACGGGGAGGTGGCCGCGGGCGCGATAATGCGCGGCGGCGCCACCTCCGCGCCGGCCGGGCCCGAGACCGCTTTGCGCACCTACGTGCTGGACACCTCGGTGCTGCTGTCCGACCCCCACGCGCTGCGGAAGTTCGCCGAACACACCGTCGTCCTGCCGCTCGTCGTCATCAACGAGCTGGAGGCCAAGCGCCATCACCCGGAGCTGGGCTGGTTCGCCCGGACCGCCCTGCGGCAGCTGGAGGAACTCCGCTACCGGCACGGACGGTTGGACCTGCCGGTGCCCGCCAACGAGGACGGCGGCACGCTGCAGGTCGAGCTGAATCACACGGACCCGTCGGTTTTGCCGGCGGGTTTTCGCAATGACGCCAACGATCACCGCATCCTCGCCTGCGCCCTGAATTTCCGGGCGGAGGGCCACGAGACGGTGCTGGTCACCAAGGACATCCCGCTGCGCGTGAAGGCGGGCGCGGTGGGCCTGCCCGCCGACGAGTACCACGCGCAGGATGTGGTGGTCACCGGGTACACCGGCCTGGTGCAGGTGACGGTGCGCGCCGAGGACATCGACGCGATGTTCAAGAACGGCTTCGTCTCCCTGCCCGAGGACGCCATCACCGACGACGGCGAGTACGTCGCCGACCTGCCCGTCCATTGCGGCGTGCAGCTGGCGGCCGGCACGCAGTCGGCGTTGGGCCGCATGATGCCCGGCGGCGGCATCCAGCTGGTCCGCGGCGACAAGGAGGCCTTCGGCCTGCGGGGCCGTTCCGCCGAGCAGCGCATTGCGCTGGATCTCCTGCTTGACGACGAAGTGGGGATCGTCTCCCTCGGCGGCCGCGCCGGCACGGGCAAGTCGGCGCTGGCACTGTGCGCCGGCCTGGAGGCCGTGCTGGAGCATGGCCGGCACCGGAAGATCGTGGTGTTCCGCCCGCTGTACGCGGTCGGCGGCCAGAACCTGGGTTACCTGCCGGGGTCGGAGACCGAGAAGATGAACCCGTGGGCGCAGGCGGTGTACGACACGCTCGAGGGGCTGGTCAGCCCGAACGTGATGGAGGAAATCCAGTCGCGCGACATGCTCGAGGTGCTGCCGCTGACGCACATCCGCGGCCGCAGCCTGCACGACAGTTTCGTCATCGTCGACGAGGCGCAGTCGCTGGAGCGCAACGTGCTGCTGACGGTGCTGTCGCGCCTGGGCTCGAATTCGCGGGTGGTGCTCACCCATGACGTCGCCCAGCGCGACAACCTCCGCGTCGGCCGGCATGACGGCGTCGCGGCGGTCATCGAGAAGCTGAAGGGCCACGAGCTGTTCGCCCACGTGACGCTGCAGCGTTCCGAGCGTTCCCGCATCGCCGAGCTGGTCACGAACCTGCTCGAGGAGGGGTGACGCGCCCGTCGGGCGAGTGGTGTCGTTTCCTCGACTAAACCCGCCCGTGGGGCGGCGGCAGCCGCTATCGTGCCGGGCATGACTGATTTGGTTCGTGCGGAAGGCACTCGCAAGGTTGGCGTCCTCGTCGTCGGCGCCGGTTTCTCCGGCATGGCCGTGGGCAGCCGGCTGCTGCGCGAGGGCAACGAGGATTTCGTCATCATCGACCGCGGCGGCGAGGTCGGCGGCACGTGGCGCGACAACACCTACCCGGGTGCGGCGTGCGACGTTCCCAGCCACCTGTACTCGTACTCCTTCGCCCAGGAATTCGACTGGTCGCGCAGCTTCGGCACCCAGCCGGAGATCGCCGACTACCAGCGCAGCGTCGCCGTGTCGGAAGGCCTGTACCCGTACATCCGGTTCCGCACCGACATGACCGACGCCCGGTGGGACGATGCCGCCGGGGAGTGGGTCGTCACCACCCGCGACGTCCACCGCGAGGGCTGGGAACAGTACGCCGAGCGCCCGACCCCGGCGGGCGACCGGACCGGTGCGCCCGCCACCGCGTCGGAAAGCACGGCGCCGGG
>DUOR01000426.1 GCA_012838715.1 Actinomycetales bacterium | reverse complement strand
GCTACGAGGGATCGCCGCTCGGCGGCTACGACCTCGAGCTGGCCCGCCGCGCCCCACTGTTCGGGGATCTGGACGTCGTGCACCAGCCGGCGGTCAACGAGGAGCTCGGCGCCACCGCGGTGTCCGGCTCCCAGCTGGCCGCGGCCTCGGGCACGCTGCGCGAGGGCGTCGACGGCGTCGTCGGCTACTGGTACGGCAAGGCGCCCGGCCTGGACCGGTCCATCGACGCGCTGCGGCACGCCAACCTCGCGGGCACGTCGCCGACGGGCGGCGCCGTCGCAATCGTCGGCGACGACCCGTTCGCGAAGTCGTCGACGGTGCCGTCGTCGTCGGAACGCGTCCTGGCGGACCTGGGCATGCCCATCCTCGTCCCGGCGGATTCCGGTGAGGCCCTGAAGCTGGGCATCCACGCCGCATGGATGTCGCGGGCCTCGGGCCTGTGGACCGCGCTGCGGGTCACGGCCGCCGTCGCCGACGGCAACTCGACGGTGCAGCTGGCCGGGCCGCCCTCCGCGCCCGCGCCGCCCACCGGCGGGCACACGCCCTCGGCGCACCTACTCGGCCCGAACCTGCACGCGCTGGAGGCGTCCCGCGTCGGCGAACGCCTCGACCGGGCCAAGAGGTACGCCCGCGACCGCGGCTTCAACCGGATCACCCGCGGCGACGGACCTGCGGAGGTCGGCATCGTCTGCGCCGGGGCGCCCGCCCTCGCCGTGGAGGAAACCCTGCGCGGCCTCGGCGACCCCGACGGCGTGCGGGTGCTGCGCCTCGGCATGACCTGGCCGCTGGAGGAGGACCAGCTCGCGGCCTTCGCGGAGGGCCTCCGCGGCGTCGCCGTCATCGACGAGAAGGGCGACTTCCTCACCGAATCGGTGCGCGCCGGCCTCTACGGCGCGAAGCACCGCCCGCCCATCACCACCGTCGCCGACGCCGCCACCCAGCTGCGGGAATGGCTGCAGGACCGCGGGATCGGGCTTGCCGACGACTCCCCCGTCGCCATCCCGACCGCCACCGGCCCCCGGCGCAGCCTGCCGCTCGCCGTGGCGAACCGGACGCCGCACTTCTGCTCCGGCTGCCCCCACAACGCGTCGACCCGCGTCACCGGCGACAGCCTCGTGGGCGGCGGCATCGGCTGCCACGCGATGGTGCTTCTGATGGATCCGGCCCGCGTCGGCGACGTCACCGGCACGACCCAGATGGGCGGCGAGGGCGCCCAGTGGATTGGCATGGGCCCCTTCGTCACCGAGCGGCACCTGGTGCAGAACCTCGGCGACGGCACCTTCTTCCACTCCGGTTCCCTGGCCATCCGTTGCCTGGTCGCCGCCGGCGCGAACGTGACCGTGAAGCTGCTGCACAACGGCACCGTCGCCATGACCGGCGGCCAGGACCCGGTGGGCCAGCAGGATCTGGCGGGCATCGTGGGGCTGCTGCGCGCCGAGGGCGTCGGCCGCATCGTCGTGACCACCGACGACGTCGCCCGCACCCGCGGGGCCCTGCCGCGCGGCGTGCGCCGTGGCCCGAATGGCGTGGAAATCCGCGACCGCGCCGACCTCGCCGACGTCCAGCGCGAGCTGGCCGCCGAATCCGGCGTCACCGTGCTCATCCACGACCAGAGCTGCGCCGCCGAGAACCGCCGGGCCCGCAAGCGCGGCAAGGCCGCGACGCCCACGACGCGCGTGGTCATCAACGAGCGCATCTGCGAGGGCTGCGGCGACTGCGGCGAGAAGTCCGGCTGCCTGTCCGTCCAGCCGGTGGACACCCCCTTCGGCCGCAAGACCCGCATCGACCAGTCGACCTGCAACTACGACTACTCCTGCCTCAACGGCGACTGCCCGGCCTTCACGACGGTCGAGGTCACCGGGGGCGCAGGGGACGGCGCGTCCGGGGGCGCGGCGGCCGCCCCCACCCGACCTCTCCCCGATCTCGCCGACGCCGACCTCCCCGTCCCGGACGGGGTCCCGCGGCGCGACGGCAGCTGGGGCGTACGCATCACCGGCGTCGGCGGCACGGGCGTGG
>DUOR01000425.1 GCA_012838715.1 Actinomycetales bacterium | reverse complement strand
GGGCACGGACCGCCCCGCGAACGCCGGCCGCCCGCCCCGACCCGGAAACGCCGAACCCGGCCACCGCGGTGATTCGCGGTGACCGGGTCACATGGCGCCAGGGCCCGGAAGGGGCCGTCGGAAAGCGGGGAACCGCCCGGGGGAACCTACTTCAGGCTCTCCAGCTCGGACATGGTGCGCTCGTTGATCTCCTCGACCGTGCCCTCGGCCTCGATCTTGACGGTCTTGTCCGAGTAGTAGTCCAGCAGCGGCGCGGTCTCCTTCGCGTAGACCTGCATGCGGTTGCGGATGACGTCCTCGGTGTCGTCGGCGCGGCCGCGGGCGAGCATGCGCTCCACCACCACGTCCTCGGACACGTTGTACTGGACGACGCCGTCGAGCTTCAGGCCCAGGCCGTCCAGGATGCGGGCCAGCTCGTCGGCCTGCGGCACGGTGCGCGGGAAACCATCGAGCAGGAAACCCTTCTGCGCATCGCCCTCGGCGAGGCGGGACTCGACCATGCGGACGGTCACGTCGTCGGGGACCAGGTTGCCGGCGTCCATGTAGGACTTGGCCTCCAGGCCGAGCGGGGTGCCCTCGCCGATGTTGGCGCGGAACAGGTCGCCGGTGGAGATGTGGGGCACGCCCAGCTTCTCGGAGAGGATCGCGGCCTGGGTGCCCTTGCCGGCACCGGGGGGACCAAGGAGAACGAGTCGCATTATTTCAGGAACCCTTCGTAGTTGCGTTGCATGAGCTGGCTTTCAATCTGCTTCACCGTCGTCAGCGCCACGCTCACGAGAATCAGCAATGCCGTACCACCGAACATACCGCCGGTCGCGGATCCCTCGGCACCGATGCCGAGGTCCAGCATGAAGTTCGGCAGCACCGCGATGAGCGCGAGGTACAGGGAACCCACCGCCAGCAGGCGGGTGATGACGTAACCGAGGTACTCGGCGGTCGGGCGGCCGGGGCGGAAGCCCGGGATGAAGCCGCCGTACTTCTTCATGTTCTCCGCCTGATCGTTCGGGTCGTACTGCACCGAGGTGTAGAAGTACGAGAAGAACACGATCATCGCGAAGAACAGCACGATGTACTGCCAGCTCGACGGCGACAGCAGGTACTGGATGACGTTGTTCTGCCACCAGTTGTCCGCCGTCGGGTTCTCCTGGCCGGACTGCACGATCTGGGTGATCAGCACCGGCACGTAAATCAGCGACGACGCGAAGATGACCGGGATAACGCCGGCCTGGTTGACCTTCAGCGGCAGATACGTGGAGGAACCGCCGTACTGGCGGCGGCCGACCATGCGCTTGGCGTACTGCACCGGGATGCGGCGCTGGCCCTGCTCGATGAAGATGACGCCGACGATGAGGACGAACACCGCGGCCAGCACGAGGGCGAACACGAGGCCGCCGGCGGACTGCAGGATGTTGGCGCCCTCGGCGGGCATCTGCGAGGCGATGCCCGCGAAAATCAGCAGCGACATGCCGTTGCCGACGCCGCGGTCGGTGATGAGCTCACCGAACCACATGATCAGCACGGCACCGGAGGTCAGGACGACGACCATGACCACCATGTCGAAGACGCCGGCGCCCTCGACCAGCAGCGACTGGTTGCCGCCGAGCAGCGCGCCACGGTCCGCCATGGCGACGATGCCGGCGGACTGCAGGAGGGCGAGGCCGACGGTGAGATAACGCGTGTACTGCGTCATCTTCGCCTGGCCGGATTGGCCTTCCTTCTTGAGCTGCTCGAAGTGCGGAATCACCACCGTGAGCAGCTGCACGATAATCGACGCGGTGATGAAGGGCATGATGCCGATGCCGAAAATGGCCATCTGCAGCAGCGCACCACCGGAGAAGAGGTTGATGAGCGAGTACACGCTGGACTGATCCTGCGTGATCGCCTCCAGGCGGGCTGCGACCATCTGGTAGTCGACGCCCGGGGTGGGGATCTGCGCGCCGATGCGGTACAGAACGATCATGCCCAGCGTGAACAGGATCTTCTTCCGCAGGTCGGGGTCGCGCAGGGCCGCCAGGAAACCGGAAGGCACGTGCATCCTCCTGAGCCCGCTTTCCGACGGCCCCTCCCGCACGCCGGTGACGACGTTTCGGGTGGTGGGGGCCACGGTCGGGGCGCCTCCGGGGTGACCGGGGCGTCCGCGCGCGCGGGCGTACTGATAGTGGACGTAATTGGACTCTGTGAGTCTAGCAGTGGACCCGCGATCCGGTTTCATCACGGCCCGGTCACGGGCGTGGCCCACTCCTCACTACTCAAACCACCGTCTCCCGGCACGAACGGTCGGTGCGGTCAAATTGCACGCAGCCCCTCCCCATCGGGCCGTTCCGGACCCTCAACCATGAAACGAGAACAGCCGTAAGTAGCGAGCGACAACAGGGTAATCTT
>DUOR01000424.1 GCA_012838715.1 Actinomycetales bacterium | reverse complement strand
CGGCGCAGGCGCCCTCCGGGGTGCCGGAACCGTCGGCATCCGCGGGCGCGCCGGCCGCCAGATCAACCTCACGGCCGGCGTCGGTGTCCGCGATGCGCAGGACGGTGCCGCCGGCCGAACGGATCGCGGCCTCGACGTCGTCGGCATGCTCGGTGAAGGCCCACAGCACCACCGCCGCCCCCGGCGCCGGGCAGCATCGCGCCGCCACGGTGTGGCCCTCGGTGGACGCGAGCAGCTGGCCCATCGAGGAATCGTCCGAAGGGGCGGTGTCGCGGACCTTGACGTCCAGGAGCACCGAGTTCATCGCCGCGGCGACGTCACCGTGGCGCAGGTGCGCCGACACGGCGCGGGCGCGGTCCGAGCACCCCGACGCGTCGTCGAGCCACTGCGAAGCGCGCGTGATCGTGGGGGCGTCGCCGTCGGGATGCACCTCATGGCGGGCGCGCACCCACTCCAGCACGCGGGACTCCGCGTCCGGCAGGCCATTCAGGGTGGGCACGCCGAACGCCGAACAGGCCTCCGCGAAAAACTTGTGGCGCTCCACCTGCGGCGAGCAGCCCGTGATGTCCGGGGAGAAGGCCACCATCAGCGCCAGGTTCTCCGGGCGCGGGTGCTGGGTGACGGCCTCGTCGGAATGATTGCAGGTCAACACCGAATCCGGGTTCGACCGCAGCGCCGCCGTGTACGGGTGCAGCGGCCAATGCCCGCCGACGTGCTCCGCGGTCAGGTCGTGCAGCGCGGTGGCCATGCGCGCGCGGGTCGGCACGTCGTCGCGGTCGCCCCAGCGGGCGTTCGCGGCCAACGCCACCGCCGCCTGCAACGCCGGCAGCTCACCCAGGCCACGGTTCGCCGGGATGTCCGACGCCCACGTCACCTTCAGGCCACTGGTCCGCGGCACCAAATGCACCACGTGCGTCATCGCCGCAATCGCCGCCGCAATCGCGGTGGCCTCCTTCGGGTAACCGGCCGGGACGGTGTCCGGCATCGGCATGCGGACCTCGTCGTACGCGGGGGCGCCCGCCGCCGTGATGACCAGCTCGTCACCCTCGATGGGCTCGATGGCCACCGCCGCGGTCTCGCTCAGCGCCGTCGCCAGCAGCATCCCGCCGGTCGCCGAGCACGCCTCGCCCAGCAGCTCCACCGACCCCGGCGCCTGCGCGCCCGTCGCCCCCGCACCCGCGGCGTCGCGGACTCGTCGTACGGAAACGGGGACGGACATCGGGAACCTTTCGACGGCGGCAAGAGGACGTGCGGCATCGCGCCGACCATCCCGAAAACCCGCCGTCCCGGCCATTTTGCGGGGTCGAGCAGGGCATCCGGGCGTGGGGCCGCCGCGATCCATGCCCTGCGATAGTACCCGCGGGTAACCTGGAGACAACCGTGACCGGGGTTCAACCGGCCCCGGCGACCACCCCAGCACGGCGGCGCCCCGCAGTTGGACGCCACCGGAAACGACACGAAAACAACAGAGCAACGGCAGGAAAGGGAGCGCGACCATGGCCGACGACACCAAGGATTGGTACTACACCCCTTCGACCGGCGAGGTGACCCGCGGGAAGAAGAGCGGCTGGGACGACCGGATGGGCCCCTACTCCTCCGAAGCCGAGGCCCGCGCCGCCATGGAACGCGTCGCCGCCCGCAACGAAGCCGCCGACGACTGGGACGAGGAGGACGAGGACTGGGGCGAGCCCCCGGCCGACGCCCGGTAGTGGCCCCGCCCCGAACCCCGCCGCCTAGTGGCGCTTGTGGCCCTTGCGGTCCTTGCGCGACCGGGCGGCCTTGTTCTGCTTGCCGACCTTCGCCGCGAGCTTGCCGTACGCGCGCAGGACGCCCTTGACGTCGTCGTCGTACGCCTGCAGCGCCTCGAGGCCGTCCATGCGCTCAATCTGGTAGAGCACGCCGTAGCCGAAGGTGTCGTGGCCGTGGGCGTGGGAGCGCCGCGACTTCTGCAGCAGCACTTCGCGGGCGGTGCAGGTGTCCTGGAAATCGCCGAGCGACGACTGCAGCGTCTTGCACGCCGCGTACAGCTTCTTCGTCGGCAGGCCCGCCGACGCCGCGGCCTCCGCGGAGTAGCGCAGCCGCTTGGCGGCCTTGCGCACGTCGTGGAACCGTTCCTCGCGATCGTGGGTCGGCAGGCTGCGGTCGTCGCGGCCCTCGACGGCGGAGCGGTGCCGCTTCTCGAACCTCCGGTACGCCTTCTCCAGGTGCTTGCCCAGCACGGCGTTGGTCTCCTCGCGGAGCTCCTCCGTCGTCTTCTCCCGGGCCGCGGGCTTCGCGGGCGCCGTCGGTTCGCCCTCTCCGCGCTTTCCGACGGCCTCCTCCGCGGCCACCGCGTACCGCGCATCGACCTCGTCCTCCGAGACGATCGCCTCGGCCACCCGGCCGGGGGAGTCGTCCTCGTCGTCGTCGGCGTCGTCGTCGGCGTCGTCGTCGGCGTCGTCGTCGGCGTCGCCCTCGGCCCCGACGTCGGAGGCCTCGTCGACGGACACCGCCGGACCGGCCTCGGCCGGCT
>DUOR01000423.1 GCA_012838715.1 Actinomycetales bacterium | reverse complement strand
TGGAGAATGAATCTCTTGCATCATCGCAATGTGCTCGGCAGACGGCGGCTGGGAAGGCCGCGCCGCCAATTCGGGGGCCGCCTCCCGAGCGACGCACACGGCGTCGAAAAGCAATGGGTTGATCTTGTCGCTGAATCCTGCCGCAATGAACCGGTCGGCGAGCCCGCAAAACTCCTCCACGGCCGCATCCAAGTAATCGATGTTCCCGGGCATCGCCTTCAGCGACGCGAGTTGGGCTTCGAGCTTGTTCATCGGAGCGGAGTTCGGATCGGCTGCCAGCCAGGCTCCATCGGAAAATGTGGCGTTGAGGCTGACACGCATCCGCAGCATCGGCGTCACTGCTGCTCGCGTGCGCGTCAACGCCCGCAGCACCTCTCGCATCGATTCAGGCGTCATCGAGCCGATGACCTCGTTGACATCGAAAACAGGACCAACCAATGCGGCCTCGGCTTCCGGCGGTACGCGCCCACGCCCGAGGACTAGCAGCGCAACTGCACCGATGTGCCGGCAATAGTCCGCACCGCAACTGCAACACCGGCTGCAGGAAGCCGAACTCGATGAACCGACCCCCTCATAGGTCACCTTCGCCCCGCGAACGGTGGCCGAATACTCGTCGAAGTATCCCCGATGGAACCTCACGGAATCCGCCAGCTGCATACCCTCGAAGAGCACATCCAAATCGATGGCTTCGGCAGGCTCCCGGTAATCCGCCACCGGCTGCCACGTGAAGTCCATGCCCCGCGAAGTACCCATGCCCCGAGAATGGCACGCGACCGCGATTTCGCAGGTTCGGAGATTCTCTTTGTTCGAACGGACAACCGGTGTGAGCGCAGTGACTTGGGAACGGGCGTCGGGAGGAAACGTCGGCGAGTACCAGTCCATCCGCTCTCGCAGGCACGGCTGCTCGTCGAGCGGGTGCGGGCGGTGTGAGGGCAACCCCGATCCCCACCCCAATTGTTTCGGGGTCGTTACTTTCGGGGGTGCCCCCGGGCTCAGCGGTCGTTTAGTCTTTCTTAAGACTGACGGGACAGTTGGGCTTCATCTGTCCCTTCCGAGACAGCAGGAGGCATGCTGATGTTCACTTCCCGTTCCCAAGGGCGCCGGTTCGGGCGCTTCGCCAAGGTCGCCGCGGTACTGTCCGTCGGCACGCTCGCACTCGTAGGCTGCGCCGACAACGGCGAAGGCGGCGGTGACGCGACCTACAGCATCGGCATCAACCAGCTGGTCCAGCACCCCGCCCTCGACTCCGCCACCGCCGGCTTCCAGGCCGCCTTCGACGACGCCGGCGTCAACGTCGACTGGGACGTCCAGAACGCCAACGGCGAGCAGGCCACCGCGCAGACCATCTCCCAGCAGTTCGCGTCGGCGAACCTGGACATGGTCCTCGCCGTCGCCACGCCGGCCGCGCAGGCCACCGTCCAGAGCATCCAGGACGTCCCGGTCCTGTTCACCGCCGTCACGGACCCGGTGTCCGCCGAACTCGTCGACTCCATGGAGGAGCCCGGCGCCAACGTCACCGGCACCTCCGACGCCGCCCCCATCGAGGAGCAGCTCGACCTGCTGAAGGAACTGGTGCCCGACGCCGAGCGCATCGGCATCGTCTACGCCTCCGGCGAGGTCAACTCGCAGGTCCAGGTCGACGAGGCCAAGGAAGCCGCCGAGCCGCGCGGCCTCGAAATCGTGACCCAGACCGTCACCAACGTCACCGAAATCCCGCAGGCCGTCGAGGCCATCGGCGACGTCGACGCGTTCTACGTCCCCACCGACAACATGGTCGTCTCCGGCATCGCGTCCCTGGTGCAGGCCGCCGAGGCCAGCCAGACCCCGGTCATCGCGGCCGAGGCCGGCACCGTCGAGGGCGGCGCCGTCGCCACGCTCGGCATCGACTACGAGGCCCTGGGCCGCCAGACCGGCGAAATGGCGCTGCGCATCCTGGAGGAGGGCGAGGACCCCGACACCATGGCCGTCGAAACCGCCGCCGAGTTCACCTACATGGTCAACGAGGAAGCGGCCGAGCGTCAGGGCGTCGAAATCCCCGAGGCGATCCTGAATGAGGCCGAAACCGTATGATTTCCGCCGTTGAGCTCGGCGTCATCTACGGAATCATGGCGCTGGGCGTGTTCCTCACGTTCCGCGTCCTGAATTTCGCGGATCTGACCGTCGACGGCAGCTTCACCACCGGCGCCGCCACCGCGGCGGTGGCCATCCTCGCCGGATGGAACCCCTTCCTCGCCATCGCGGCCGGCTTCGGCACCGGCTTCCTCGCCGGCATCATCACCGGCCTGCTCCACACCAAAGGCAAAATCGACGGGCTGCTCGCCGGCATCCTCACCCAAATCGGCCTGTGGTCGGTGAACCTGCGCATCATGGATTCGGCGAACGTGCCGCTGCTGCGCGCCGACACCGTCTTCACCCCGATGCGCGAAGCCGGCCTGCTGGGCACCTGGGCATCGGTGGCCATTTTGGCGGCCATCGTCGCCGCCATCACCGCCCTGCTGGTGTGGTTCCTGAACACCGACTTCGGCCTCGCGGTCCGCGCCACCGGCGACAACGACCCGATGATCCGCTCCTTCGGCGTATCCACCGACCGCACCAAAATGCTGACCCTGGCCCTGTCCAACGGCCTCGTCGGCGCGTGCGGCGCCATCGTCGCCCAATTCCAGGGCTTCGCGGACATCTCCATGGGCATCGGCCTCATCCTCGTCGGCCTGGCGTCGGTGATCATGGGTCAGGCCATCTTCGGGCAGCGCTTCCTGTGGCTGGCCGTCGCGGCCGTCGTCATCGGCGCCATCCTGTACCGCCTGATCATCTTCGCCGCGCTGCAGGTCGGCCTGAACCCGAACGACATGAAGTTCATCACCGCCGCACTCGTCGTGGTGGCCCTGCTCGTGCCACGGTGGCGCGCCGCCATCGGTGGGGCGTTCACCAATGGGCGGGCAGGTGGCGTCGGCAAGCTCGGTAAGAAGAATGCGGCTGAAGTCGGCGGCACCGGCGGCGTCGGCGGCACCAGCGACGCCGTCGGCGTGGGCGGCGGCACCGGTACTGCCGCAACCGGCAGGGGAGAGTGAGTGACGATGCTGAGCATCCACAACGTGTCCAAGACGTTCTTCCCCAACACCGCCAACGAGCGGCGCGCGCTGGTCGACGTGTCGCTGCATCTGGCCGAAGGTGACTTCGTCACCGTCATCGGCTCCAACGGCGCCGGCAAGTCCACGCTGCTCAACGCGGTGGCCGGGCATCTGATGATCGATTCCGGCGGCATCGACATCGACGGCATCCCCGTGGCGAAAATGCCCGACCACAAGCGCGCCCGCTTCGTCGGTCGCGTGTTCCAGGACCCCATGGCCGGCACTGCGCCGAGCCTGACCGTTGAGGAAAACCTGTCGCTGGCGTACATGCGCGGCAAGCGCCGCGGCCTGGGCCTCGGCCTGACCAAAGCCCGCCGCGAACGCTTCCGCGAGGAACTGCGCAGCCTCGAACTCGGCCTCGAAGACCGCCTCACCGCCAAGGTCGGGCTGCTGTCCGGCGGCCAGCGGCAGGCGCTGTCACTGCTGATGGCCGGCTTCACCCACCCGCGCATCATGCTGCTCGACGAACACACCGCCGCACTCGACCCCCAGCGCGCCGAACTGGTCACCGAACTCACCCACCGCATCGTCGAAGAGGGCCGCTTAACGACGCTCATGGTCACCCACAACATGGAACAGGCCATCCGCCTGGGCAACCGGCTGATCATGATGCACGAAGGCCGCATCGTCTTCGAAGCCGGCCCCGACCGCAAAAAAGACCTGACCGTCCACGACCTGCTGCAGGAATTCGTCAAAGTCAAGGGAGCGACGCTTTCCGACAAGGCGTTCCTGGGGTAGGGGAGCGGGTGCGGGCCGGTTGGGCCGGCGAACCCCCAAACCGAATTGCTTGACCCGCTGACGGCGGCCGATAGTGAAAACCATCGGCCGCCGTTTGGTGTTGGCGTGTCCGGATGGAGTGCATCGGTTTCGCCGTATCGGACGCGGAGCTGGGTGTTCGAACATGCGACAAGGCCAATCCGGACCATCTGCCATAGTCGGCGCATGAAGGGCCGGTCAGGGCGCCTTAGTGAGATCGGCAGCGATGCGGCCATACGCCGCGGAACGAAAGCGAGCAGGTAATCCCATGACTGACTATGCGTTTGATACGACCCGGAACGTGATCACCCGGTTCTGGACCACCGGGGACGCGCTGGCATCAGGAGATCTTGCGGAAGTACCGGACAGCGTCTCGGGGCAAGATGCGCTCAGCTTGGCGGACTCGCCATGAACCGCACGTTCTCATGGAAGAAATCGCGCTGGCGTGGGCGAAAGCGGAACAATACGGGCCCGGTGACGATGAACTCATGCGTGACTTGATGCCACGCTTGACTCCGCTGGATCCGCAGCGACCGGCGCATGATCTTTTGGAGGGCCTCATCGGCGGCATCTACGGGTGCCTTCTCCTTTACCGGGAGTATGTGGAATACGACGATGACGAGGTCGTCCTCGATGATATTGACGAAGATGCCGCCGATGAGCTGGACAGAGCGATTGACGCTGCGTTCGTCGAAGAGGTGCGGAGAGTCGCGGCCGAGCGCGCGAGTCGAGGAGAGTGAGGATGGTGCCGGGAAACCCAAAAGTTGACGAGGCACCAAACCCGGGCGCTTAATGGGCTGATGTCCAACACCCCGGATGAACGCTCCTCACGCTCCGCGCGCCGCATCGATGGCACCGGCGCGGATGCCCGTACCGGCCGCCCCGGCACCGTCCACGGCACCGTCCACGGCACCGGCACCGGCGCCAACACACGCGCCAGTGCCAGCGCCCGCACCAGCACCTCCCACGACGCCCGCACCGGCACCGTCCTCTCCTCGGCGCTCCTCTTCGTCGCGGTCATCACCGTCGCGGTGAATCTGCGCTCGGGCATTTCCTCGGTGGGCCCGGTGCTGGAGGAAACGCTCGCGGCGTTCGGCGCCGACGCGTCCTACGCCGGCGCCATCACCGCGATGCCGGGCTTCCTGTTCGCGTTGCTCGGCATCGTCGCGGTGCCGCTGGCGATGCGCCTCGGGCTGACGCGCACCATCACCATCGGTGCGGTGCTCACGTTCGTCGGCCTGGCCGTGCGCCCGTGGGTGGGGCCCATCTGGTTGTTCGTCGCGCTGACGGGCCTGGTCGTCGCGGGTATCGCGGTGGCCAACGTGCTGTTGCCGGCATGGATCAAACGCCACGGCGGCCGCCACATCGTGGCGCTGATGACCATTTACGGCGCGCTGCTCGGCCTCTCCGGCGCACTCGGCCCGCTGACCGCGCTGATGTTCCGCGGCGACGACGCCTGGAAGTGGGCCCTCGGCATCTGGGCCATCCCCGCCGCCGTGCAGCTCGCCGTCTGGGCGTGGGTGATGATCCGCATCGGCGACGACAAGCCGCGCGGCAGCAGGCCGTCGGCAAGCGATGCGGGCAATGCCACCACCGACGGCGCCACCACCGACGCCACCGACGGCACCATGGCGCCCACCGCCCCCATCTACCGCTCGACGACCGCGTTGTTCCTCATGTTCTTCTTCGGGCTGCAGTCGATGAACGCGTACGTCCAGATGGGCTGGCTCCCGCAGATTTACCGCGACGGCGGCGCCTCCGCGAACACCGGCACCATCGCGTTGGCGCTGGTCGGCGCGCTGAACGTCGTCGGCGGCCTCGCGATGCCGGGCATCATCGCGCGCACCCGCAACCTCGCGCCGTTCACCGTCGTGTTCGCCGTGTTCACCGCCGCGGGTTACCTCGGCCTGTTGCTTGCCGACGGCCACGCGCCCCTGCTCTGGGCATTCCTCCTCGGCATCGGCGGCTTCTGTTTCCCCACGGCGATTGCGCTGATTCCGGCGCGCAGCCGCTCGCCGCACGTCACCGCGCGGCTGTCCGGATTCGTGCAGCCCGTCGGCTACCTCATCGCCGGCGCGGGTCCCGTCGTCGTCGGCGCGGTGTACTCGGCGACGGGGGAGTGGCGCGGCATCCTCATCGCGCTGATTGCCAGCGCCGTGCTGATGGGCGCCGTCGGCATCCGCGCCGCGAAGTCGACGTTCATCGAC
>DUOR01000422.1 GCA_012838715.1 Actinomycetales bacterium | reverse complement strand
TCGGCAGCGTCCACACGGTCGCGGCGACGTTCTCGGCGCCGCACATGATCGCCGTCAGCGCGAGGCCGAAGGGTTCGGGGTACCGCAGGTCCGTGCCGGAGCCGCAGCCGACCAGGCCGACCCTGCGCGGGGCGCGCCATCCGCTGCGCAGCAGCTCCCCCGCCGTGACGGGTTCCGACAGATGCAGCGTCGACGATTCCCCGGACGCCAGTTCCACGTCCGCGGCGGACACGTGCCCGACGAAAAGGAACGACCCCGCGCCGACCGAACCGTCGAGCAGCCACTCCAGGCCCAACCGCGGCCGCGCCCCGGAATCACCGAGCACCGGCTTCAGCCCCGGCGCCCGCGGATCCATCGCCACCAGGGCGCCCTCCCCGTCGTGCGCCCGCCGTGCCTGGGCGGCGACCGCGGCGGGGACGCCGAGGGTGACGTCGGCAAGCTCACCCAGCATCACCCGCTCCGGCCCCACCAACAGCGACGACCACGGCACTTGCGCCAACGAGGGGCTCGGGTCGATGACCAGGTGCGGACGCCCGTCGACGGCGCGGAGGTCGGCGATGAGATCGGCCGGCAGCAGCAGGTCCGCGAGCTGGGAGAAGAAGGTCCGCGTGGCCTCCGGCGACTGGAACGCGCCGGTGGTGAACGTGCGCCGCAGGGCATCCGCCGTGGACTCGCCGGGGGCGGCGTCCGGCAGGGAACGGCCGAAAGCGGCCCGGACCTCCGCCAGAACCCTGGCGTCGAGCCGTGCCGCGCGCGCGTCACCCCCTGGGACGCGCCATGCCATGTAACCCTTGATGGCCTCGGTGAAGGTCAGTCTCACCATGGGCCAACCCTAAGCCCGAACCGTCCGGAGGGCAGGGACCGAGCTCCCGCACCCCACCCCTTAGGGGCAGGTCACCGAGAGCTCGAAGGGCTTCTCCGTCATGCCGCCCATCGGGTCGTTCATGTCGGCGGAGACGATGGTGCCGGTCACCTCCCAGCGGTTGCCGTCGTTGGTGGCGTTCGCCTCGGCGCCGGGGACGCCCGGGGCGTAGGCCAGCAGCTCGCCGGTCTCGGTGGAGCCCATGCCGACCGCGTCGACCGCCAGGGTCTCGGCGTTGATGGACGCGGACAGGCCCGAGGCCTCGTCAGCGGTCTGCGAAGCGACCATGATGGACATGATTCCGGCCTGCTCGGCGCAAACCACGGCCGCGTCGTCGAGGGTCACTTCCTCGCCGTCGACGATGGCGCTCCACTCGCCGTTGCCGGAGGCGTCGACCGCGCCGCCCGGCGTGGACACTTCGTTGCCGGTGCAGCCGACGAGGGCGGCGCCCGCGGCGATGACGCCGACCGTCGCGGCCGCGTACTTGGCGTAACGGAACTTCGTGGCCCGCTTGGCCTCGGCGGCGGCGGTGGCGGTGGTGGCGGTGGGCTCGATGGTGGTGTTGGCGATGGTGGACATGTCGTCTCCTTCGTTCGTCCGGGGCCTGGCGGCCATCCGGTTGTCGGTCCCGGCGCCCCTGTGGCGTTGCCGGTGACTGAAAAGTACGACGGGCCCCGGGCCTACCAATCACGAAAATGACGGCGCCTCCCGGGATTCGGGAGGCGCCGCCAGTTGGTGGATTCGGGGCGTTCGCGGGGCATCCGTGGGGCGACCGCGGGGCATCCGTGGGGCCACCGGCCAGGTGCCGGCGGCATGTTCGCCCAGGTCAGGCGAACCGCGCGGCCATGATCTCGGCGATGTACGGCGCGCCCGGGCCAAGACCCGCGCCGTCCGCGCCGTCCGCCGCGTCGAGGCGGCGC
>DUOR01000421.1 GCA_012838715.1 Actinomycetales bacterium | reverse complement strand
ACGACTCCGTCGGAAAGCGACTGCCGGTGTGGGCCCACGGTAACGTCGCCGGGGCGGCGGGGCTGGCCGCGGGCACCGGCCGCCGCGTGGTGCGCGAACTTCTCCAGATGACCGCCGACGGCGACGCGCTGGCTTCGCTTGCCGACGGCGGGATCCCGCCCGAGGGCATCCGGCTGGAGGATCTGCCGGCCGCGTGGGAGCGGATGGGGGAGGATTCCGTGGACGCCGCATGGCTCGCGGTGAACAACGAGGCGTTCAGCTGGCACCCCGAGCAGGGCGGCTGGGATGAAAAGCAGCTGAGAAGAGCCCGAGACGTTGATTGGTTCGACCCATCGGGCGTTCTGTTCGCGGTGGACGAGGCTACGGATCGGCTCGTCGGCTTCCACTGGACGAAATGGCACGGGGGTGGGACGGGTGAGGTCTACGTGATCGGGCTCGCCGACGCCGCGCGCGGGCGGGGAGTGGGCGGTTGGCTCACGGCCGCCGGCATGGAGCATCTTCGGGGACGGGGCGCGGAACGCGTAATCCTCTATGTGGAAGGGGATAACGGGCCCGCAGTACGAACTTATGAAAAATTGGGTTTTGATGTGACGAGAGCCGACGTCATGTACGGAATGTGATCCATTCGACGGAGAGGTGTCAGGGATTACCGCCCGCGTTCACTTTCCGTTCATCTTCTTTATGGGATACGGCAACCATCGGGCCCTAACTTTCTCGGGTAGCGGAGTCCGACCTGGACTCCGGCAGTCCAAACGGGCCACCGAACCTGAGGAAACTCAGCGAACTCTTCAACGGGCTTCGCGGGTCATCGAGGGAGGGGTCGGTCGTTTGGGTAGACACCAGCCTCTCTGGGCCCAGCGCCCAGACCCGAGATTCTTCCCGGAGGAAACCCGTGCTGATTAACACCCGTCGCCGCGCCGCCATCCTCGGCCTGACCGCCGTCGCCGGCCTGACCCTGTCCGCCTGCTCCGAGTCCGGTGGCGACTCCGCCGCGTCCGACGTCGAGGGCGTGTCCGAGACCCGCGGCGAGCTGCAGGGCGAGGGCGCCACCTCGCAGCAGCGCGCCATGGACCTGTTCGCGACCCTCTTCGAGGGGGGCTCGCCGGGTTCGACCCTGTCCTACAACGCCACCGGCTCCGGCTCCGGCCAGTCCCAGTTCATCGCGGGCACCGTCGCCTTCGCCGGCTCGGACTCCCCGCTGGACGAGGAGCAGGTCACCGACGCCCAGGAGCGTTGCGGCGGCAACGACGCCTGGCACCTGCCGATGGTCATCGGCCCGGTCGCCATCGCCTACAACCTCGACGGCGTCGACGTTAACCTCAGCCCGTCCGTGGTCGCCCGCATCTTCGACGGCGAGATCACCAACTGGAACGACGAGGCCATCGCCGAGCTCAACGAGGGCACCGACATGCCCGACCAGGACATCACCGTCGTGTACCGCTCCGAGGAGTCCGGCACCTCCGACAACTTCATGAAGTTCCTGTCGAGCGCCGCCCCGGAGGACTGGGAGCACGAGGCCTCCAAGTCCTTCCCGACCGCCATTGGCCAGGGCGCCAACGGCTCCGCCGGCGTCGCCGACGAGGTCGCCGCCAACCGGGGCGCCATCACCTACGTCGAGGCCGGCTTCGCCGAGGACAACGGCCTGGGCATCGCCGCCCTGGACTTCGGCCACGGCCCGGTCGAGCTCAACGCCGACTCCGTCAACGCCGCCCTGGACAACGTCGAGTTCACCTCCGAGGGCCACGACATGGTCGTCGACGCCGACGCCCTGTTCGCCATGGACCAGGCCGACGCCTACCCGCTGGTGCTGACCACCTACGAGATCGTCTGCTCCGCCGGTTACGACGAGGAGACCCGCGACCTGGTCAAGGACTTCTTCAAGATCGTCCTCGAGGCCGGTCAGACCGAGGAGCTGCAGGACCTGGGCTACATCCCGGTCCAGGGTTCCTTCAAGGACAAGCTGACCGAGGCCGTCGACGCCATCCAGTAAGTCGGCTCGCCGCGGCGTCGGGAGACGCCCTTCTGAAAGACCCATCAGCGACCACGCGGCCGGCCGGCCCGAATTGACCCCGAAAAGGGGCAATTCGGCTGGTCGGCCAGTGGCGCGCTTGGGGCCGCTTAACACAGCTTCCACTACCGCTTAGGAAAGCTCATGACTTCATCCACTTCCCCGCAGGGCACCCCTGCGATGGCTGACCCGGACTTCAACAACGAAGACGCCGCGGTCACCTCAGCGGCCCCGCGCCTCCGGTCGGGCGAAGAGCCGTCCCACGAAGAGCCCCAGGTCGCGAAGGGCGTCGTCCGTCCGGGCGACGCGATCTTCCGCGCGCTGTCCGTCGGCGCCTCGGCCCTGGTCACCGTCTCCATCATCGCGATCGGCGTCTTCCTGCTGCTGCGCGCCGTCCCGGCGATCCAGCGCAACGAAGCGAACTTCTTCACCTACAACGAGCGCTGGAACCTCGCCGACACCTCGGCGATGTACTTCGGTATCCCGAACCTGTTCCTGGTCACCGTCGCGGTGTCCGTGCTGGCGCTCATCATCGCGATGCCGATTGCCCTCGGCGTCGCCATCTTCCTGACGTCGTACGCCCCGAAGAAGGCCGTCAAGCCGCTGGGCTACCTCGTCGACCTGCTCGCCGCGGTGCCCTCCATCGTCTACGGCCTCTGGGGCTTCATGGCCCTCGGCCCGGCCCTGGGCGGCTTCTACAACTGGCTCGCGAACAACCTGAGCGGCATCTTCCTGTTCACGACCTACGACAACTCGCCGGCCTTCAGCACCGGCCGCAACCTCTTCACCGGTGGCATCGTGCTGGCCATCATGATTCTCCCCGTCATCGCGGCGACCACCCGAGAGGTGTTCGTCCAGACCCCGCGCGGCCACATCGAGGCCTCGCTGGCGCTCGGCGCGACCCGCTGGGAGACCGTCCGCCTGGCCGTGCTGCCCTTCGGCAAGTCCGGCTACATCTCCGGTTCGATGCTGGGTCTCGGCCGTGCCCTCGGTGAGACCATGGCCCTGTACATGGTCATCTCCCCGTCCTCGGCGTTCCGTGGCTCGCTGTTCGACGGCGGCACCACCTTCGCCACCGCCATCGCCAACGCGGCGCCGGAGTTCAACGACGACCTCAAGGCGGGCGCCTACATGACCGCCGGCCTGGTCCTGTTCTTCCTGACCTTCGTGGTCAACTCCGCCGCCCGAATGATCGCCAAGAAGTAGGGAGCACCACAATGGCAACCGATAACCAGGCGGTCCTCGAAAAGGACCCCAACGCTCGAGTCAGCACCTCGGACTCCGCCTTCACCCCGATCAAGGGTTCCCGCAAGGCGACCGACAAGGCCTCGACGGTCATCATCTACCTGTGCATGGTCCTCGCCCTGATCCCGCTCGTGTGGGTCCTGTACGAGGTCGTCACCCGTGGTCTTCCGTCCATCATGTCCGCCGAGTGGTGGGGCGCCTCGCAGCTCGGCGTCACCGTCGGCGCCGAGGCCGGCGGTGCCGCGCACGCCATCGTCGGCACGCTGGTGCAGGCGCTGGTGACCTCCATCATCACCGTCCCGTTCGGCATCTTCGTGGCCATCTACCTGGTCGAGTACGCGGGCAACTCCCGCCTCGGCAAGATCACCACGTTCATGGTCGACATCCTCTCGGGTGTTCCGTCCATCGTCGCGTCGCTGTTCATCTACTCCATGTGGGTCGTCATGTTCGGCATGAACCGCTCCGGTTTCGCCGTCTCGCTGGCCCTCGTGCTGCTGATGCTGCCCATCGTCGTCCGCAACACCGAGGAAATGCTCCGCGTCGTCCCCCACGACCTGCGCGAGGCGTCGTACGCCCTGGGCGTGCCGAAGTGGAAGACGATCGCGAAGATCGTCCTGCCGACCGCACTGTCCGGCATCGTCACCGGCATCATGCTGGCCGTCGCCCGAGTCATGGGCGAGTCCGCGCCGATGCTGATCCTCGTGGCCACCTCGCGAATCATCAACTGGAACCCGTTCGGCCAGTCGCAGTCCTCGCTGCCGCTGTTCATGCTCGACATGTACAAGGCCGGCAACACGGGCGCCGCGTTCGACAAGATGTGGGGCGCCGCACTGACCCTGGTGCTCATCATCGCCGCCATCAACATCGTCGCGCGGGTCATCTCCGCGAAGTTCTCCGTCAAGCAGTCGTAACCGCCCCCTTGACCCGGGGCGGAAGCACCGCCACCCGGGCACGCACAGGAAAGCAGAACGAATCATGGCCAAGCGCCTCGATCTGAACAACGTCAACATCTACTACGGCGACTTCCACGCCGTGAAGGACGTGGACCTCCACGTTCCGCCGCGCTCCGTCACCGCCTTCATCGGCCCGTCGGGCTGCGGCAAGTCCACCGTGCTCCGTTCGCTGAACCGCATGCACGAGGTCATCCCCGGCGCCTACGTCAAGGGTGAGGTCCTCCTGGACGGCGAGAACATCTACGGCCCGAAGATCGACCCGGTGTCGGTCCGCAACACCATCGGCATGGT
>DUOR01000420.1 GCA_012838715.1 Actinomycetales bacterium | reverse complement strand
GGTCGGCGTCCGCGCGGTCGGGCGAGCCGGGGCCACGCCCCGAAATTGCGGCGTGCACGGTGGATTTCGGGCGCGTCGATCATGGTTTGCGCACGCCGGAGGGCGTGGACGTCCGGGTCGAGCTGTTCCTGGTGGCGTACCCGGATTCGGTGCGTGACGGCGCGGGGTCGGCGGGCGTGTCGGGCACGTCGATTGGCGCGGCGGTGTCGGGGGCGGCGGCGGTCATCGCCGATGACGTCGGGTCGATTGTGCCGACCCCGGGCGCGATGTTCTCCGATGCGCTGCGCATCGGCCTCGGCGAGGATTTCGAGGATTCCGGCGCGACCACCCCGCACCTGCTGGGCGTGGTGCCGTACGTGTGGCCCGATGGCGTGCCGCACGTCAACGAGGAGGCGGGCAAGGTGACGGTGCATGCCGTCGCCGCCGGCCCGGATTCGGCCGCCACCTCCGGCGATGCCGCCGACGCAGCGTTGGACGCGGCCCCGGAGGATTTCGCCGACTCGGAGTCCGGCGTCGCCCGGATGACCACGGTCACCCAGCTCATCCCGATCACGGACGGGGAGTACGGGTACGCGAATGAGCACGGGATTCCCGCGCTGATGGCGTTGTTCTCCGAAAAGGGGCCCGAATTGCGGGATTTGGCCCGCGACTGCGTGGCCGGACCGGGAGCGTAGGGGCCAATCCGGGAGGGCCGGTAGGCTGGGCCCGTGGCTCTGTACAGGAAGTATCGTCCAGCGACGTTTGCCGAGGTGCTGGGGCAGCGGCACGTCACCGAACCCCTGTCCGCGGCCCTGGAATCCCGGGGCCCGGACGGGTCCCCGGACCGGATTAACCACGCGTACCTCTTTTCGGGTCCGCGGGGTTGCGGCAAGACGTCGTCGGCACGCATTCTCGCGCGCAGTTTGAACTGCGTGGAGGGTCCGACGGCGACGCCGTGCGGCAGGTGCGATTCCTGCGTGGCGCTGGGGCCGGGCGGCCCGGGCACCCTGGACGTGGTGGAGCTGGACGCGGCGTCGCACAACAGCGTCGACGACATGCGTGACCTGCGCGAGAAGGCGATGTACGCGCCGGCGGACGCGCGGTACCGCATCTTCATCATCGATGAGGCGCACATGGTGACCACGCATGGTTTCAATGCGCTGCTGAAGATTGTGGAGGAGCCGCCGGAGCACCTCATTTTCGTGTTCGCGACGACGGAGCCGGAGAAGGTCATCCCGACCATCCGTTCGCGCACGCACCATTACCCGTTCCGCCTGTTGGCGCCGAACACGATGCGCGGGTTGTTGGAGCGGGTCGTGGGGGAGGAGCACGTCGCGGTCGCCGACGACGTGTATCCGCTGGTCGTGCGGGCGGGCGGGGGTTCGCCGCGTGACTCGCTGTCGGTGATGGATCAGCTGTTGGCGGGCGCGGGCCCGAATGGGGTGACGTATGACCTGGCGGCGGCGCTGCTGGGCGTCACCGATCAGTCGCTCCTCGACGATTCCGTGGCGGCGCTTGCCGACGGTGACCGCGCCGCCCTGTTCGGTTGCGTCGACCGGGTGGTGCAGTCGGGCCAGGATCCGCGCCGGTTCGCGGCGGATCTGCTGGAGCGGGTGCGTGACCTGCTGGTGATTGCGGCGGTGCCGGATGCGGTGAAGCAGTCGCTGGTCGACGCCCCCGAGGACCGCGTGGACATGCTGCACGAGCAGGCGGCGGCGATTCCGGTGGGTACGCTCACCCGCTTTGCCGACGTGCTGCACCACGGCCTGTCGGAGATGGCCGGCGCCACGTCGCCGCGGCTGTTGCTCGAGGTGCTGTGCGCGCGGATGTTGCTGCCGGCCTCGGAGAATTCCCTGGAGGCGATGGTCCAGCGGATCGAGGCACTGGAGCGCGGCATGCCCGCCGGCAGTGGTGCCCCCGCGCCCGCGTCGGCGCAGGCGGGTGCGGCGCAGTCCGCGCCGGGTGGCGGG
>DUOR01000419.1 GCA_012838715.1 Actinomycetales bacterium | reverse complement strand
GGGCCCTTCGGTGATCGGCGGCCGGGCCCTCCGGCGATCAGTCCGCGTCGAGCGTCCCCAGCTCCGGCAGGGACTCCGGCCGGGTCGCCGCGACGACGGTGAGTCCCTGCGTGGCGCGGGTCAGCGCGACGTACAGATCCTGCAGGCCCTGCGGGGACCCCTCCACGATGCCGTCCGGATCGACGAGCACGACCTCGTCGAACTCCAGTCCCTTCGCCTCATCGACGTCGAGGACGGACACCCGATCGAAGCGGGCGGCCGAGTCCTCCGCCCGCATCGCGTCGACGGCCTCCCGGACCTCGTCGACGCGGGCCACCGGGGTGATGATCGCCGTCAGGCGCCCGTCGTCGCCGGCGGATTCCGGATCGGCGTCCCCGCCCGCGTGCCGCATGGCGTGGCGGATGGCCGCGCCCAGGTCGTCGGAAAGCACGGGTGTGCGGTCGGTGGAGCGGATGGAGCTCGGCGGCTCCGCGCCGGGGGCGATGCGCTCGAGGACGTGCGCCGCGAGATCCATGATTTCGGCGGGGGTGCGGTAGTTGACGGTGAGGCGGTGCATGCGCCAGCGGTCGCCGATGACGGGATCGAGGGCTTCGGCCCAGCTGCCCGCGCCGGCGGGGGAACCGGTCTGGGCGATGTCGCCGACCAGGGTCATCCACCCGTTCGGGGAGCGGCGGCGCACCATGCGCCACGCCATCGCGGACAGCTCCTGCGCCTCGTCGACGATGATGTGGCCGTACGCCCACTCGCGGTCCTCGGCCGCCCGGTCGGCGGTGCTGCGGACGTCGCGATCGCGGTGGCGCTCGGCCAGCGCCTCCGCGTCGATGAGGTCGTAGGCCATGAGGATTTCGGCGTCCGTGCCGTCGTCGAGCTCCTGGTGCGCGGAACCGGTGAGGATGTCCAGCGCGTCCTGCGCCTCCTCGATCTGCTCCCGCCACCACTCGCGGTCGGAGCCGTCGTCGCCGGAGTCGCCGAGGAGTTCGGCGAGCTCGTCGAGGAGCGGCGGATCGGTCGGGGAGAAGGGCGTGCCCGGTTCGCGGAGCAGGGCGTCGCGGGTGGCGTCGTCGTACTCGCCGGCGGCCGACGCGATGGCGTCCGCCGACCCGAGGAGATCGGCGAGCAGCTCCTCCGGGGTGAGCTTCGGCCAGAGGTCGTCGAGCACGCCGCCGATGGCGTCGTCGGCGTCCAGCTCGTCGCGCAGATCCGCCACATCCGTGATGGACAGCAGGTTCTCGCCGCCCAGCGGGTCGCGGCCGATGCGGTCGGCGAGCTGCCGGGCCAGCGCCTCCACCAGATGCTCGCGGAACAGCGGGCGGGCCAGGTTGTGCGGCTTGCGGGACCGGCGGGCGCGGGTGCGGGCCGCGCGCACCATCGCCGGGGTGATGGTCAGGTCGACGCCGTCGAGCGCCACCGCGATGTCGGAGTCGGGGATCGGCTGCCGGTCGCGGACCGCGTTGCGCAGGATGTGCACCATCTCCGCGGAGCCCTTCACCTCGCGGGTGACCAGGGACTCGGTGCCCGTGCCGGAAACGCCGGGGTAGAGGTCGCCGATGGTGCTCAGCACCACGCCGGTTTCGCCGAGGCTCGGCAGGACCCGCGAAATGTACTCCAGGAAGGTCGTGTTCGGCCCGAGGATGAGCACGCCGGTCTTCTCCAGCTGCTCCCGGTGCGTGTACAGCAGCCATGCCACCCGGTGCAGCGCGACGGCCGTCTTGCCGGTGCCCGGGCCACCCTGCACGACCATGGTGCCGCGACCGCCGTCGCGGATGATCAGGTCCTGTTCGCGCTGGATGGTCTCGACGATGCCGCGCATGTGCCCAGTGCGGGCGGAGTCGATGACCTCGCGCAGCACCGATTCGCCGCCGACGCCCGACGTCACCGTCGTGTCGGCGTGGTCGCCGCTGAGCCATTCGTCGTCGATGGAGCGCACCGTGCGGCCGCGGGTGCGCAGATGCCGCCGCAGCGTCACGCCCTCCGGGTGCGCGGTCGTGGCCAGGTAGAACGGCCGGGCCTGCGGGGCACGCCAGTCCATCAGGAGGGTGCGGTAGTCGTCGTCGGCGTCGGACAGCCCCATGCGCCCGATGTAGCGCCGGTCCAGCCCGGGGGAGCCGGGCACCGGGTTGTCCGGCTCGTCGTCGGCGATGTCGATGCGGCCGAACACCAGGCCCACCTCCGCCGACCGGTACCGCTCCAGGTTGCCCTGCAGCCGGTGATACTCGACTTCGCGGGCGACGCGGGCGTGCGGTTCCGGATCGTCGTCGAGCATCACGACGCGCAGCATCTCCTGGTCGCGGCGCCGCGCGGCGTCGAGATGCGCGTACACCTCGTCCAGGTGCTGCTGCTCGGCGGGCAGATCCGGGTGGGTCACGGAAGCTCCAATCGGGCGCGGCGCGGTCGGCGCGGGCCCCGTCGTCCTGGTCAAAGGGGGACGGTCGAGTCTACCGGCACGCGATTCCCGCGCCGCGCCGCCCTGCCGTCGGCGTGGTGCGTGCGGTGTTGTTCGCGGTGGTGCTCGCGGTGCCGTTCGCAGTGGTGCTTGCCGACGCCGTGCCGCGGCCATCGGGCCGGGGCCCCGCGATCGCCGCGGCCCGGCCACCGGGGGCGGTGGCCAGGCCGTCGGGTCGGGGTTCGTGCGTCTACATCTTCTTCAGCTGCTTGCGGGCGCGCTTCGAGGACTTGCGGAGGTCCTTGCGGGCCTGCTTCGTCTGGTCGGCCGTGGCGTCGGCGACGTCGGCGAAGGTTTCGCGGGCGGTCTCCGTGGCGGAGGCCAGGGTCTCGCGGGCCTCCTCGGCGAAGGTCTGCAGCGAGTCCTTCCAGTCGTCCTTGTTGTCGTCGACGTACTCGCCGGCGCGCTCGTAGGCGACGGCGGCCTTCTCCTGGACGTCGTGGCCGAACTCCTGGGCCTTCTCCATCCAGCCGGAGGCCTTGTCCTGCAGCTCGGCGGTGCGCTTCTCGGTCTCCGACTTCGTCGGCAGCGCCTTCTGCACCTTCTTGTTCACCTGCTTGCCGGCGTGCTCCGCGCGCCAGGCGAGGCCCGGCTTGCCGGCGGTGTCCGCGGTGGCCAGGGCGAGGCCGCCGAGGAGGCCGATGCTGGTGAAGAAACCGGTCTGGCGGGCCTTGCGCTCCTTCGGATCCTGGGTCTCCCAGAAGGAGTGGCGGGCCAGGATGGTGGGCACCTGGACCACGGCAAGGGCGGTCGCGGAGGTCCGCGGGAACTTGCCCAGCGCGTACAGGGCACCGGCGGCGACCTTGGTGCCGGCGACGGCCTGCACGGCGGTCTGCGGATCCTTCGGCACCAGCTGCGAGTACTGGGCCGGCACGACGGCTCGCACCTTGCTCAGCACCTCGCGCGCACCATCCAGGTGATCCTGCTGGTTCATCAGGGTGTCCACGCCGTCGGCGACGAACACGGAGGCCAGCATCGGGCGGGCAATCTTGCGGATCATGGTCGGGTCAACTCCTGTGTCGGCTGTCAGTTATGGCCGGGAAGCGGCCGGGATTACCTATTCCCTTAGCGCGAGTCTACGCCCGCGAATCGGCGGTGTCCGGGGTTTACCACCCGCGGTTTCGCCATTCCTCCAGGTGGGGGCTTTCGGAGCCCACGGTCGTATCCGAACCGTGACCGGGGTGGACCACCGAGTCACCGGGGTAGCTGTCGAAAATGCGCTCCTCGACGTCGTGGAGCAGCTGGGCGAAGGACTCCTGCGTGGTCGTCTTGCCGACGCCGCCGGGGAACAGCGAGTCGCCGACGAACAGGTGCGCCGGGCCGTCACCCTCGTCGAGCGCCAGGCCCACGCCGCCGCGGGTGTGGCCGCGGAGGATGAAGGCCACGAGGTCGACGTCGTCGCCGAAGGTCACGGTGTCGCCCTGGTCGACGCGGCGGTCGACGTCGGCGGGCAGGTCCGGCGCGTCCAGCGACGAGGCGACGTGGCGGGCGTCCCACGCCTCCAGCAGCTCGCCCAGCGCCTGCACGTGGTCGCCGTGGGAATGGGTGGTGACGATGGTGCGCACCGTCGCGCCGGCGGCGTCGGCAAGCGACTTGAGGTGATCCGCCTCATCGCAGGCGTCGATGAGCAGCGCCCGGTCCGGGGCATCACGGTCGACGAGGAGATAGCAGTTGTTGTCCATCTCCCCGACGGAGGTCTTGTACACGTCGACGGTCCCGGCGGTGAAGCGCTGGACCTCGTGGCGCGACAGGTCGCCGGTGTAGTCGTCGTCGATGTGCACGGGGTTCACGTTGTCGGCGTTCATGCCGCCAGGGTAACCGGCGCACACCCTGCACGCCTTCGAACGAATGTATGAGGGATGTATCATTGGGCGGGTGCGCGAACCGCGCGCGAAGCTACACCCATTAGCGGAAACCCACCCGCGGGACCCGACGGCGGTGCCCGTCGGCGGAACCCGGCAACGAAATCGAAAGGTGCCAGCGTTGCCCGAACGGCTCATCGTCCGGGGCGCCCGGGAGCACAATCTCAAGGGCGTCGACATCGATCTTCCCCGCGACCGCATGGTCGTGTTCACGGGGCTGTCCGGCTCGGGCAAATCCTCGCTGGCCTTCGACACGATTTTTGCGGAGGGGCAGCGGCGCTACGTCGAGTCGCTGAGCTCCTACGCCCGCATGTTCCTCGGCCAGATGGAGAAGCCCGAGGTCGAGCTCATCGAGGGTCTGTCGCCGGCGGTGTCCATCGACCAGAAGTCCACGAACCGCAACCCGCGGTCGACCGTGGGCACCATCACCGAGGTGTACGACTACCTGCGCCTGCTGTTCGCGCGGACGGGCACCCCGCATTGCCCGACCTGCGGCGAGGTCATCTCCTCGCAGACGCCGCAGCAGATCGTCGACCAGGTGCTGGCGATGGAGGAGGGCGCGAAGTTCCAGGTGCTGGCTCCGGTGGTCCGCACCCGCAAGGGCGAGTTCGTCGACCTGTTCGCGGATCTGGCGGCGCAGGGTTACGCCCGCGTCATCGTCGACGGTGAAATGCACCGCCTCACCGACCCCCCGACGCTGGAGAAGCAGGTCAAACACGACATCGACGTCGTCGTCGACCGCCTGCAGGTCAAGCCGACGCAGAAGCAGCGCCTCACCGACTCCGTCGAAACCGCACTGAGGCTTGCCGACGGCGTCGTGGTCATCGACATGGTCGACCTCGACGACTCCGACCCCGACCGCATGCAGCGCTTCAGCGAGAAGATGGCCTGCCCGAACGGGCACCGCCTGAACGTGGAGGAACTCGAGCCGCGGTCGTTCTCCTTCAACTCCCCGTACGGCGCCTGCCCCGAGTGCGACGGCCTGGGCACGAAGCACGAGGTCGACGAGGACCTCGTCGTGCCCGACCCGTCCCGTCCGGTCAACGAGGCCATCGGCCCGTGGAACCGCACGCTGAACAAGAAGTACTTCCAGAAGCTCATCGCCGGCCTCGCGGGGGAGATGGGCTTCGACCCGGAGACGCCGTTCGAGGACCTGACCAAGCCGCAGCGCAAGGCGCTGATGCACGGCTCCAGCCACAACATCAGCGTCCGCTACCGCAACCGCTACGGCCGCACCCGGCAGTACACCGCGCCGTTCGAGGGCGTGATGCCGTACCTGCACCGCAAGCTCGACCAGGCGGAGAGCGACGCGCAGAAGGATCGCTACGAGGGGTACATGCGCGAGGTCGCCTGCCACTCCTGCAACGGCACCCGCCTGCGCCCGGAGATCCTCTCGGTCACCCTGGCCGCGGAGGGCTTCGGCGACAAGTCCATCGCCGGCCTGACGGAGATGTCCGTCGCCGACTGCTCCGCGTTCCTCGACGCCCTGACCCTGGGCAAGCGCGAGGAGATGATCGCCGGCCGCGTCCTCCGCGAGGTGCAGGCGCGCCTGCGCTTCCTGCTCGACGTCGGCCTCGACTACCTGTCGCTCGCCCGCTCCGCCGGCACGCTGTCCGGCGGTGAGGCGCAGCGCATCCGCTTGGCGACGCAGATCGGCTCCGGCCTGGCGGGCGTCCTCTACGTCCTCGACGAGCCGTCGATTGGCCTGCACCAGCGTGACAACCACCGGCTCATCCAGACGCTGAAGAAGCTCCGCGACCTGGGCAATACGCTCATCGTGGTCGAGCACGACGAGGACACGATCCGCGAGTCCGACTGGCTCGTCGACATCGGCCCGCGGGCCGGCGAGTACGGCGGCGAGATCGTCTACCAGGGTGAACCGCAGGGCATCTTCGACGCGGAGAACTCCATCACCGGCGATTACCTGGCGGGCCGCCGCGCCATCCAGCCGCCGGAGAAGCGCCGCCCGGTGGACTTCGACCGTCTGGTCCACGTCCGCGGGGCGCGGGAGAACAATCTGCGGAACATCGACGTCACCTTCCCGTTGGGCCTGCTCACCTGCGTCACCGGCGTGTCCGGTTCCGGCAAGTCGACGCTGGTCAACGGGATTCTGGCGAAGGTCATGGCCAACGAGCTCAACGGCGCCCGCCAGGTGCCGGGCCGCCACACCCGCGTGGAGGGCCTGGATCAGCTGGACAAGCTGGTGCAGGTGGACCAATCGCCGATTGGCCGCACCCCGCGGTCGAACCCGGCGACGTACACGGGCGTGTTCGACAAGATCCGCAACCTGTTCGCGGACACGCAGGAGGCGAAGGTCCGCGGTTACAAGGCGGGCCGGTTCAGCTTCAACGTCAAGGGCGGCCGCTGCGAGGCGTGCCGCGGCGACGGCACCCTGAAGATCGAGATGAACTTCCTGCCGGACGTGTACGTCCCGTGCGAGGTGTGCAACGGCGCCCGCTACAACCGCGAGACCCTGGAGGTCCGCTACAAGGGCAAGACCATCGCTGAGGTGCTGGACATGCCGATTTCGGAGGGCGCCGAGTTCTTCGAGCCCATCCAGGGCATTTCGCGGTACCTGAACACCCTGGTCGACGTGGGCCTGGGGTACGTGCGGCTCGGCCAGGCGGCGACGACGTTGTCCGGTGGTGAGGCGCAGCGCGTGAAGCTGGCGGCGGAGCTGCAGAAGCGGTCGAACGGCCGGACCGTCTACATCCTGGATGAGCCGACGACGGGCCTGCATTTCGAGGACATCCGCAAGCTGATGCTGGTGCTGCAGGGCCTGGTGGACAAGGGCAACACGGTCATCGTCATCGAGCACAACCTGGACGTGATCAAGTCGGCGGACTGGATCATCGACATGGGTCCGGAGGGTGGTTCGGGCGGCGGCACCGTCGTCACGCAGGGCACCCCGGAGGACATCATCGAGGTGCCGGCGTCGCACACCGGCCAGTACCTCAAGCCGCTGCTCGAGGGGCGCCGCTAGCGGTTTCCCGCGCCGGCCGCGGGTTCCCGGCAGGTGCTTTCCGACGCGGGCCGCCGCGGCAACTAGTTGCGCGGCGGCGTCCCGTCGCTGGGCGGGATGCCCCATCCATCCCCGGGAGCATGGCTTGGCCCGGGGTTCGGCCGGGGAGCGGGCCCCGAACCCTGCCCGGGGTTCTGATTCGCGTCGGTTCCGGAGCGGTGGCCGGGGTGCGGGCCCGGGGCACGGTGCCCTCCGGGGTCGGACCGGTGGCCGGCGGGCGGGGCGCCTGCGGTCACGTGGCCGGGGGACGGGTGGCCCGGACTACCGGGACCGTGGGGTCCAGCCGGCCCACCGGCACTGCGGGCCTTCTCGTCGGCGGCGTCGTCCTTGCGGCTGCGGATGACGGCCATGGCCAGCAGGATGATGCCGCAGACCAGGAACGCCATGACGCGGGTGATGCCGTGCATCGCCTGCATGTCGTAGAACACCAGCTTCAGCACCGCCGCGGCCGCGATGACCAGGGCTCCGGCGAGGTTGGAATCGACGTTGAGGCGCTTCGGGGCGAGCATCAGCCAGCCCGCCGCGACCATCCAGCCGATGGACACGAGCATGTGCGCAAGGCTGAACCGCAGGCCGATGGCGGTCAGCAGCGTCACCACCGGCACCGCCGTCAGCACCAGGCCCAGCAGGCCGCAGATCTTCTCGAAGGCGCCCGCACCATTTCGGTGGACGACCACCATCGCCAGCAGCCCCAGCGCGATGACGCCGAGCAGCAGGCCGGAGAGGTGGACGTTCTGCGCGGCGAGTGCGCTCGTCCAGAAGCCGTACTCCCGGAGGTAGTTCGGGGAGAAGATGGTCAGCACGATGGCGGGCCAGTTGCCGAAGATCGCGGCGGCCGTCCAGACGCCGACGTAGGCCTTGCCGTTCTCGGACGGCTTGTACACCGAGATCCACACGATGACGGCGGCGATGAGCGCGACCGGGATGCGCGCCCACGTCGTGTCGAGGTCACGGACGGCGAGCAGGAATGCGGGCAGGGCGGCGGTGATGAAGCCGGCCATCTGCAGGATGTCCATGCGCGGGTCGTCGTGGGAACCCTTCATCGTCCGCATCGGGAAACCGCCGGCCCGGGCCGCCGACTCGGCGGTCAGCCAGCCGAAATCGGGCCGCGGAATGACCGGGAGCCCGACGATTCCGACGATGAGGCCGAGGGCCACGGCGATCAGCAGGGCCGAGGGGGCGTCGGGCCCGGCGACGGCCATGACCGGCACCGTCGTCCACGCGAGGACGCCCAGCGCCCCAAGGTTCACCGAGGAGTATCCGTGCGTCCGCGGGCGCGGAGGAAGGGGAACGGACAATCCGGCGGGCCGCGGGTCGATGGGCAGGCGGACACCCGGTCCACCGGGCCCGCCAGGGCCGCCCGGTCCACCGGGCCCGCCAGGGCCGCCCGGTCGCATGAGCGGTGGCAGCGTGATCGGCGTGAACGCCTCGAGCACGAAGCTGCGGTCGAGGAATGTCATGGCCGCCAGCACGATCGCCAGCAGCGGGTGGACGATGAAGATGATCCACGTGTTGTACGTCAGCCCGTACATGAGGCCGGCGGTGAGCAGGAAGACCACGGCGGCGGTGGCGGAGACGTTCTGCTCGTGGTGCCGGCCCCACCACACCAGTGACATGGCGACGGGGATGACGAGGATGATCATCAGCAGCGCATCCTGCAGGTTGTCCCTGACACCGGTGTCGGAGACCGACAGCGCCGCGACCAGGCCGGTGATGCCCGCCGTTATCAGCAGCGCCTTGGAGTCCCTGTTTCTGGCCGCGGCGTACGCGAGGGCGGTGACCGCGAGGATCACCGCCACCGCGAACCAGCTGTCCCACCATTCCAGCCACAGGACCAGGGACATGGTGGTCAGGTGCGCCGTGGACAGCGAGGCGATGGCCAGCGCCGTCACGCCGACGTTCGCGCGATCCCGGTTATGGACCACGACCGCCGCACCGGCCAGCGCGACGGCCAGCGCGTACGCGAGGGTGACGCGGCCGAGGGGGCCGAGCAAACCCGATTCGATGGCCAGGACGATGAGCAGCCCGACGCCGGCGATGACGATCAGAGCGCCGACGGCCGAGATGACCTTCAGCACCGTCTTCTCGTTGCTCCACCAGGGTTCGAGGGTGCCCAGCGGCGCTGCGGGCGGTCCCGCCGCCGGGCCCATCGGCTGTCCGGGCTGCCGCTCCGCCTGGTGCGGCATGGGCGTGGGCCGCGGCTGAATCAG
>DUOR01000040.1 GCA_012838715.1 Actinomycetales bacterium | reverse complement strand
TTTCGGGGGCGGAGACACCGACCATGCGCAGGGCGTTGGCCAGGGTCACGCGGGCGGCGTTCGCCAGGGCGAGACGGGCGAGGAAGACCGGGGCGATGTCCTCGCCGGTGGCGTCGTCACCCTTGGGCAGGATCTGGCAGGAGTCGTAGAACCGGTGGAAGGTTCCGGCGAGGTGCTCGGCGTAGCGGGCGACACGGTGCGGCTCGCGCAGCTCCGCGGCGGTGGCCAGGACGTCGGGGAACTCACCCAGGGTGCGGATGAGGTCGCCCTCGCGGTCGTGGGTGAGCAGGCCGTAGTCGGCGCCCTCCGACGTCACGCCGGCCTCGGTGGCGCGGCGGGCGATGGAGCTCAGGCGGGCGTGCCCGTACTGCACGTAGTAGACGGGGTTCTCGTTGGACTGCGAGGCCCACAGCGCCAGGTCGATGTCCAGGGAGGAGTCGACCGAGGAGCGGATCATGGAGTAGCGGGCGCCGTCGACGCCGATCGCCTCGACCAGGTCGTCGAGGGTGATGACGGTGCCGGCGCGCTTGGACATGCGCACCGCCTTGCCGTCGCGCACCAGGTTGACCATCTGGCCGATGAGCACCTCCACCGCGTCGGCGTTGTAACCCAGCGCCGCGGCGGCGGCCTTCAGGCGGGCGACGTAGCCGTGGTGGTCGGCGCCGAGCATGTAGATGCACAGGTCGAAGCCGCGCTCGAACTTGTCCTTCGCGTAGGCGATGTCGCCGGCGATGTACGCGGCGTTGCCGTCGGACTTGATGACCACGCGGTCCTTGTCGTCGCCGTAGTCGGTGGACTTCAGCCACCAGGCGCCGTCGTTCTCGTACAGCTTGCCGTCGTTCTTCAGCTTCTCGACGGACGCCTCGACGGCGCCCGACTCGAACAGGGAGTTCTCGTGGAAGTAGACGTCGAAGTCGGTGCCGAACTCGTGGAGCGACTCGCGGATGTGCGCGAACATCAGCTCGACGCCTTCGGCTCGGAACAGCTCCTGCACCTCGGCGTCGGAGCCCTCCAGGGCGTTCGGGTGCGCGGCGGTGACCTGCGCGGCGATGTCGGCGATGTAGTCGCCGCCGTAGCCGTCCTCCGGCGTCGGCTCGCCCTTCGCCGCCGCCACGAGGGAGCGGGCGAAGCGGTCGATCTGGCCGCCGTGGTCGTTGAAGTAGTACTCGCGGGTCACGTCGGCGCCGCGGGCCTGCAGGATGCGGCCCAGCGCGTCGCCGACGGCCGCCCAACGGGTGCCGCCGAGGTGGATCGGGCCGGTCGGGTTGGCCGACACGAACTCCAGGTTCACCTTGGTGCCCGCGTACTCGTCGCCGTTGCCCCACGCCTCGCCGAGCCCGTGGATCTGCTCCACGATCTTGCCCTGCGCGGCGGAGCCGAGGCGGATGTTGATGAAACCGGGGCCGGCGATGGAGACCTCGTCGATGCCGTCGGCGTCGGAAAGCTTCTCGGCCAACCACCCGGCGACGTCGCGCGGCTTCGCGCCCGCCCGGCCGGCCGCCTGCATGGCGACGTTGGTGGCGTAATCGCCGTGCTCCGGGTTGCGGGGTCGTTCCACGACGACCTCATCCGGCAGGACCGCCGGATCGAGGTCATGCTCGGCGAACACGTCGACTGCGAGGCCGCGGATCAACACGGCAAGTTCGGCTGGAGTCATGGTTGCCCATCCTAGCGGGTGGCCCCCACCGCGCTTTACGACGCCTCCCCGCCCGGCGATCGCCCCGGCGGGACGGCGGCCCGACGCCGCCCATATGCCGTTTTTCCCACGTAAACTAGGGCCGCAATGGCCGCCCCGGACGACAGGAGCCCACCGTGAAGGTCGCCCTTTTCGCCACCTGCATCGGCGACGTGATGTTCCCTTCCGCCGTGCAATCGACCGCCGCGGTGCTGACGCGGCTCGGGGCGGAGGTGGTGTTCCCGGACCATCAGACCTGCTGCGGGCAGATGCACGTCAACACCGGCTACCAGGAGCAGGCGCTGCCCCAGATTGACGCCTACGCCACCGTTTTTGCGGATCCCTCGATTGATTGGGTGGTGGCGCCGTCGGGGTCCTGCGCGGGCGCGGTGCGGCACCAGCACCCGATGGTGGCGGGGCGTTTCGGCACCGCCGCCCAGGCGGACGCGGCGAAGGTCTGCGCGGGCAAGACGCTCGACCTGTCGGAGTTCATCGTCGACGTGGCGGGCGTGACCGACGTCGGCGCCTGGTTCCCGCACCGCGTCACCTACCACTCCACCTGCCACAGCCTGCGGGTGCTGCACGTCGGCGACCGGCCGTGGCGGCTGCTGTCGGAGGTCCGCGGCATCGACCTGGTGGCGCTGCCCGGCGCGGAGGAGTGCTGCGGCTTCGGCGGCACGTTCAGCGTGAAGAACGCGGAGACCTCCGCCGCGATGGTCGCCGACAAGTCCGCCGCCATCGAGTCGACGGGCGCGGAGTTCGTCACCGCCGGCGACGCCTCCTGCCTGCTCAACATCGGCGGTTCGCTGCGCCGCCGGGGCACCGGCGTGCGTGCGCTGCACATCGCGGACATCCTCGCCGCCACGGAGCGGCGGCCCTTCGATGCCGGGGGCGTCGGAAAGCACGGTGCGGGTGACCGTGCCGTGGCCGAGCCCGGCAAGGGAGGCGCGGCGCGATGAGCACGGTGGATTTGGGCATGCCGCCGCCGCCGCGCTCCCCCTCCGGCGCGGGGCACCTGCGCGGGGAGGAGGGGTTCACGGCGGCGGCGCGGCACGAGCTGCGCAACGACCAGCTGCGGGCGAACCTGCGGAAAGCGACGCACACCATCCGCGGGAAGCGGGCCGCGGTCGTCGGTGAGAAGGAGGATTGGGAGGAGCTGCGGCTGGCGGGTTCGGCCATCAAACGCGACGTGATGGCGCGGCTCCCGGAGCTGCTGGAGCGGTTCGAGGCGGCGGTGACGGCGCGCGGCGGCCACGTGCATTGGGCGCGGGACGCGGCGGAGGCCAACGCGATTGTGACCGACCTGGTGCGCGCGACCGGCCGCACCGACGTGGTGAAGGTCAAATCCATGGCCACACAGGAGATTGCACTGAACGAGGCGCTGGCCGACGCCGGCATCCACGCCCGCGAGACCGACCTGGCGGAGCTCATCGTGCAGCTCGCCGACGACAAGCCCTCCCACATCCTGGTGCCTGCCATCCACCGCAACCGCGAGCAGATCCGGGACATCTTCCGCGCCGGGATTCCGGGCGTCGACCCGGATTTGGGGTCCGACCCCGCCGAGCTGGCCGAGGCGGCGCGACTGTTCCTGCGGGAGCAGTTCATGGGCGCGTCGGTGGCCATTTCGGGGGCGAACTTCGGGGTCGCGGAGACCGGCACCGTGGCGGTCGTGGAGTCCGAGGGCAACGGCCGCATGTGCCTGACCATGCCGGAGACGCTGATCACGGTGATGGGCATCGAGAAGCTGCTCCCCCGCTTCGAGGATCTGGAGGTGTTCCTGCAGCTGCTGCCGCGGTCGTCGACCGGTGAGCGGATGAACCCGTACACCTCCCTGTGGACCGGCGTCACCGACGGCGACGGGCCGAGTGATTTCCATGTGGTGCTGCTGGACAACGGCCGCACCGCGACGCTGGCCGACCCGATTGGCCGCGAGGCGCTGAAATGCATCCGCTGCTCCGCGTGCCTGAACATCTGCCCCGTGTTCGAGCGCGCCGGCGGCCACGCCTACGGCTCGACCTACCCGGGGCCGATTGGCGCCATCCTGTCGCCGCAGCTGACCGGCATGGATTCCGCGGACGACCCCTCGGCGTCGCTGCCCTACGCCTCGTCCCTGTGCGGCGCGTGTTTCGAGGTGTGCCCCGTGCGCATCGACATCCCCGCCGCCCTGCTGGAACTGCGCCACCAGAAGGTCCGCGACCATGCGCCGCCGGTGGAGGGAAAGCTGTTCGGCCTGATGGGCTGGGTGATGGGCGGCCCGCGCTTGTGGGACATGGCCGTCCGCTCGGCGTCGCTGCTGCGGGTGCTGGGCCTGCGCGGCGGGGAAATGAAGCGCCTGCCGCTGTTCCTGTCCGGCTGGTCGGACGCCCGCGACACCCCCGTGCCGCCGAGGAAACCCTTCCGCTCCTGGTGGGGCACCTCCGCCGCCGAGGAGTTGCTTGCCGACGAACGCCGCCACGGCATCCCGACCCGATTGACGGGTGACGGGGATGGCGGTGTCGGTGTCGGTGGCGGTGGCAGCGTCGGCGGTGGCGGCGTCGGTGGCCGCGGCGATGAGACTGGCGACCAGGAGGGAGATGCCCGATGAGCGACGCGACACGGGACAGCGGGGCGACACGGAACGGCGAGGCGACACGGAACGGCGAGGCGAAGCTCGAGATTCTGGGGCGCATCCGCTCCGCCCACGCGCACGCGGCGGACGGCGCCGAGTTGGGCCGTTCGGCCGGCATCGAGCCCGGTGAGCCGGGGCGGCCGTACCCGGTGCCGCGGGATTACGTCCGCGGGCGCGCCATCCCCGGCGCGGAGCTGGTGAACCTGCTGGTCGACCGGTTGGAGGACTACCGTGCGGAGGTCATCCGCTGCGCGGACCGCCCGCACGGCAAGGACGGCATCGGTGCCGCGGTGGCCGGGGCGCTGGCGGCCCGCGGGCTGCGGGGCGGCCGGGTGGGCATCCCGCCGGGCCTGGATGAGGCGTGGCTCGGGGACTTCGACGGCGACCTCGTGGTCGACGATGCCGCCGTGTTCGCCCCGCCGGAACTCGACGCCCTCGATGCCGTGGTCACCGGGTCCGCGGTGACCTCGGCGGACACCGGCACCATCATGCTGGACGGCTCCCCCGCCTGCGGCCGCCGCGCCCTGACCCTCGTGCCGGACGTGCACATCTGCGTCGTGCGGGTGGAATCCATCGTCGCCGGGGTGCCGGAAGCCATCGCCCGGCTCGACCCGGTCGCGCCCATCACCATGATTTCCGGCCCCTCCGCGACGTCCGACATCGAACTCAACCGCGTCGAGGGGGTCCACGGGCCACGGACGCTCGTGGTCGTCGTCGCGGGGTAGACCGGCGGCGGACTCCCCCGCGCCACAACCACCAGGTCTTTCGCCATTCCGTGACGCCCGGTGTTAATATGTCCGACGTTGCCTCGAACAGGGGCAGCACAGCTGAAAGGGCACACACCCGGACAGCGCCCGCCTCCGTAGCTCAGTGGATAGAGCACCGGTTTCCGGTACCGAAGGTCGCACGTTCGACTCGTGTCGGGGGCACGACACAGATGGCCCGGGTTCGCGCACAACGCGAACCCGGGCCATCGTCGTTCATTGAAGTGCCGATGGTCGGCCGGTGGTCGGCCGGTGGTCGGCCGGAGCAGGTTACGCCTCCGGCAGCACCAGGTAGAGGCCCAGGTACAGGACGATGCCGACGGGCGCGGCGACGACGAGCAGCAGCGCCATCACCAGCCGGATCACGATGGCGTCGACGCCGAAGGACTCGGCGAGGCCACCGCACACGCCCGTGATCCAGCGGTTGGAGTGGCTGCGGCGCACGGGGCGGCCGACGGTGCGGTCGATGGCGCCGGAGATCTTGTCGCGGTCGAAGAGTTCGTTGCCGTTGTTGCCGGTAGTCATGCCCCCGTTCTACACGACGGCACCGGCCACCGCCGGGCTACAGCTCCGGGGAACCGTCCCGCTGGGCGTGGTCCAGGATGGTGCGGAAGCACCGCGACATCTCCGCGACATCACCGTCGGAAAGCTGCTCGAAGACCTCCGAGCGGACCGTGGCCACGTACCCCGGGGCGGCCTCGGCGAAAACGTGCCGGCCGACGCCGGTCAGCGCGACGGTGTAATCCGAATCGGGGTCCGCGCCCGGATCCTCGACGCTGATGACGCCCTTCTTCTCCATCCGCGACGTGTGCAGCAGCGCGCGCGGGTGGTTCCACTTCAGGCGGTCGCAGAGATCATCCACGTGCATCACGCCGTCGACCGTCTCGGACAGGGCGATGAGCACGGTGAAGTCACCGAACGTCAGGCCCGTGCGCGCACGCAGCCCACGCTCGATGTTGCGCTCCACGCTGCGGAACGTGGCGACGAGCATCTGCCAGAACTGCTGCTCGTCCGCGGTAAGCCACTCATAGTCGTTCAAACGGTCGTTCATGCACGCAACGTTAACCGGGCGAACGGCGTCGTGCTGCGCCCACACCCGAACGGAAACCCCACCGCTCCCCCGGATGTGAAGGCCACCACGGTTGCCCGGCCCCTCGGCGGACGCGGCCCCTCCCCGTCGGCAAGCGGCTACTGCTCGGCGAGGGTCTTCCCGCGGAACTCCTCCGACGCGGCGGTGACGCTCTGCAGCGCATTCAGCGCGGCGGCGCGGTCGAGGCCCTCGATGCCATCGAGGACGTCGAAGACGATGCTGCGGATCATGCGGACGTGATCCGGGGCGGCGCGCTCGATGACGTCACGGCCATGGGAGGTCAGCTCCACGTCGACGCCGCGGGAGTCGCTGGCGCACCGGACCTTCGTCACCAGGCCGCGCTTCTCCATGCGCGTGATCTGGTGCGACATGCGGCTGCGGTCCCACCGCAGGTTCTCGCACAGCTCGCGCATCCGCACCATGCCCGTCTCACTTTCGGACAACGACACCAGCACCGAGAAGTCGGCGCTGGAAATCTCCTCCGTCGCGAGCAGACGGGTATCCATGGCACGGTCAACCGCCTTGGCCGCGGCCATCATGGCCCGCCAAAGCTTCTGTTCGTCGTCGTTAAGCCACGGTACGTCCTGCTGCATGTCCTGGACGGTACCCGATTGACCACCTGTTTCACCAAAACGGAAGAAATTTCCCACCAGTTGTTGACATGTCACCATGAGTGTGGCTACAGTAGATTTTGTTGATACGGCAACACGGTGGTTGCGGGATGCTCTCCCGACGCCGGTGCGGCCGTGTCAGGACATGCATACGCTGTCCGGTACGGGCAACCGATAACGGCCCCGGTCCGGATCCATCGAAAGGAATTTCACCATGGCTTTCTCCAACGACTACGCCGGCACCTGGAACGTCGACCCCTCCCACTCCCAGATCGGCTTCATGGTCCGCCACGCGATGGTCACCAAGACCCGCGGCGAGTTCACCGACTACGAGGCCTCCTTCACCATCGACGCCGAGAACCCGGCCAACTCCACCGGCAAGGCCGTCATCAAGGCGAACTCCATCGACACCGGCAACGAGGACCGCGACAACCACGTCCGCACCGGCGACTTCTTCGAGGTCGAGCAGTTCCCGGAGATCACCTTCGAGGCCACCTCCGCTAAGGCCACCGGCGAGAACACCGGCGTCCTGACCGGCGACCTGACCATCAAGGGCGTCACCAAGTCCATCGACCTGGACGTCGAGATCGAGGGCACCGCCGTCGACGCGTACGACCTGACCCGCATCGGCTTCACCGCCACCGGCTCCATCAACCGCAAGGACTTCGGCGTCGACTGGCAGGCCCCGCTCAACTCGGGCGTCATGGTCTCCGACAAGGTCGTCCTGGAGATCGAGATCTCCGCCGTCAAGGCCTAATCGGCCAGGACCCCATCGGTCACGGGCCCACCCGGCCCGTACTCCCGCGGCACAACCGCGCATTCGTCTCTGCTTCGAAGGGGCGGCCCCACCAGGGCCGCCCCTTCTTCGCGTTGGGTGGCGCCGCCGGTCAGCGCTGCCGGTCGCTGTTCGTCAGCGTCGCCGGGCGACGCCGGTCAGCGCGCTTTCCGACGGCGGCCCGTTCAGCTCCCGGCCCGCAGCAGGTCGTCCATGTCCAGGCGGAGGCTGTCCGGGATGCGGGAGAACCGGTCCGGGTAGCAGGTCAGCACCAGCACCTGGGAGTCCTCGCCGGCGCGGGCGAAGGCGTTGTTCATCTTCCGCAGGCGCCGCGGGTCGGAATAACCCAGCGCGTCGTCGATGATGACCGGCGCGCCGCCCTCGCCATCCATGACGCCGGCGACCGCCAGCCGCAGAAGCACGTCAATCTGCTCCTGCGCGCCACCGGACAGGGCATCGAACTCGAAGGTGCCCGACAGGTTCGACCGCGACTTGATGGCCAGATCATCGGTCAGCTCGAAGGTGGTGCCCGGACCGAACACCGCGCCGCCGTACTGCGACAGCTTCGCCAGCAGCGGTTCGCCGATGGCCTTCCGGGTCTCCCGGCGCGAGCTCTCCAGCACGTCGTAAAGCAACTTCGCGGCGGCCGCGCGGCGGTGCAGGGAATCGCGCTCGCGGCGCAGGCGGGTCAGCGCCGCCTCGGACTCGGCGAGCTCCTCGTTGACGCCCGACACCGCCCGCAGCTCACCGGTCAGCTCACCGCGGCGCAGCCGCAGCTCCTGCAGCTGGCGCTCCTTGTTGCGCAGGTTGGTGCGCGCGCCGCGGAGGGATTCGTCGGCGTCCTCGGCTCCCCGGTCGTCCAGGGCGCGCTGGGCGGTCGCCACCGCGGCCACCGCCTCCCGGTGCCCCTGGGTGCACGTCTTCAGGCGCTCGGCCAGCGCCTCGTCGTCCTCCTGCTCACGGGCCTGCCGCAGCAGAAGCTCCGCGCGGCTCACGTCCCGCTCGCGGGCCCGCTCCGCCGCCTGCGCCTCACGCAGCGCGCCACGGGTCGGGCGCTTGTTGATCTCCTGCTGCTCGTGCATCGCCTCCTCGTAGGCCACGCCCGCCTCGTCATGGGCGGCGCGGGCCTCCTCGAAAGCCTTCCGCGCGTCCTTCTCCGTCTCCGGCAGCGGCGGCACCTCGAGCTCGCCGTCGATGGTGGACCACTCCGAAATCGCGTCCGACCGTACGTCCGGGTACGCGTTCACCGTCGCCTTCAGGCCGCGGCTGCGCTCCTCCAGCTCCGCCAGATCGCGGTTCTGCAGCTCCGCCTCCAGGCGCATCCGCGCCTTGTTCAGCTCCGCCTGCGCATCATCGCGGGCCTGGGCCTTCTGCTCCGCCCGCTGCACCGAACTGACGCCCAGGTCCCGCAGGATGTCGTCCAGCGCCTCACGGGCCACGGCCTCGTTGCCCACGTACTCGCCGGAGCCGTCGCCGGGGCTGACGGTCATGGTCACGCCGCCGACCTTCACGGTGGTCTTCGCGGTCACGGGCCGCAGCAGCGCCGTGTCCCCGACCGTCACCTTCTTGCCGTCGACGATGACCTCCACATCCGTGTCCTCGTCGTCGGCGGCGATGGTCAGCTCCGGGCTGGAGGCCTCCATCACCTTCTGGGCGGTGGTCCACTCGTGCTCGGCCTGGCGGGCGCGCTTGGCGTCCTCCGCCGTGATGCGGTGGCCGGCGAGCTTCCGCTCCTTCTGCTCGACGGTCAGGTCGAGTTCGCGCACCCGCTCCAGCACCTCGGTCAGCTCGGCCAGCGCCCGCACCTCACCGTGATGCGCCAGGTCGCTGTCCGCCAGCTGCAGCAGCTGCACCGAACGGTCGCGGGCGGCCCGGGTCGTGACCACGAGCTTCTCCACCCGCTTGAGCTCCCGTTCCTCCTCCTTCGCCTCGTCCTGCAGCGGCTCCATCTTCTCGCGGATTTCGCCCAGCTCAACGCGGGCGTCGTCGTACTCCGCGACCAGGTCCTCGCGGCGGTGCGTGGCCTGCGTGACCAGCTCCAGCTTCATCGCCGCTTCCTTCGCCGCGGAGTCGGCGGTGGCCTTCATCCGGCGGTACTCGCCGAGCTCAGCCACCTTCGCCTCCCACTCGGCGACCTCGGCCGTCGCCGCCGGAATCGCCGCGACGAGTTCCTCCTGCCGGCGGTCGTTCAGCTCCGCCTCGGCGAGCTGGCCGCGCACCGCCTCGACCTTGGTGCGCGCCTTCTCGTGGCGGATCTCCGCTTCCCCGACGGCCGCCGCCGAGTCCTTGAGGGAGCTCTTCTCCTTGTTGTCCTTCGTGAAGTACTTGGCGCGCTCCTTCTGCGCCGCCTCCAGCACGGACTGGTGGTCGCGGGTTTCCGCGGTACCGCCGCTGAGCTCCTGCAGCGCCGAGCTGACCTCGTTGAACACGCCCAGCTGCAGCGCCTTCTGCTCGGTGCCCTGCCGGGCGACGAACGCGTTCCACAGATCGCGGGTGCCTTCACCGCGGACCAGCTCGTCAAGCCACTGCTGCGCGTCCTCACCGGTGAGCTGGCGCCGCGACGGCTCGATGACGTTGATCTCCGTCACCGAACCGGCGCGCTTGCCCGGGAACACCTTGCGCAGCACGAAGCGGTAGTCGCCGAGGGTCATGTCCAGCCGGATGTCCGGCGAGGCGTCGCGGTTGTTCGGCCGCAGCGCCTTGACGTCCTTGGCGGTCGACGCGGACGCGAAGGTCAGCGACACGTGGATCGCCTCCGCGATGGTCGACTTGCCCTTCTCGTTCTCGCCGGCGATGACGACGACGCCGGTGTCCGGCAGTTCGTCGATGACCAGGTGCTCGATGCCACGGACGTTGATGAGTTCAATCGAATGCAGTTTCACGTCAGTTCCCCTGTCCCACCAGGCGCGCCAGCAGGCCCAGCGCATCGGTCGCGGCGCGACGCTGTTCCGCGTCGACCGCCTCGTCGTTGGCCATGTCCCGCAGAGTTTCGGCGGCGTCGAGCGGGAATCCGTTGAGCCCCAGCGCGGTGATGTCGCCGTCCTCCGGCAGCACGGTGACGTCGGTGCCGCTGCCCCGCTGGTACAGCGCCGCGAACGACGGCGCCAGCTCCGCGAGCGCCCGGTCGAGCTCACCCTTCTCGGACAGGTTCAGGGTGCCGCTCAGCGAGTACTTCACGCAGGTGCGGGACTTGTCGGTGAGCAGCCGCAGCTCCTCGATCCACCGTTCGGCGTCCTCGGCGCCGGCGAACTCGCGGCGCATCGCGCGGAAGCGCCATGCCCCCACCGCGATGTCCTCCACCGTCGGCGCCGTGTCCGGCCCGACCTCCACCAGCAGCACGTTGCCGGAGTCGCGTTCCTTGTCGTCGTAGTCCGTGGTCTCCGGGCTGCCGGAGAACCACATCCGCCCGTCGTCGTCGAGCCGCGCGGTCGAGTGCGAGTCCCCCACCGCCACGTAGTGCACCAACCGCTTGCCGACGGCACGCCCCACGGCATCCACGGACAGCGTGGCGCCCACCTCGTCGCCGAAACCGACGACCTGGCCGTGGGCGACGGCGACCCGCACGCCGGCGGTCGGCTCAAGGTCGTCCAGCGCGGCGGCGAGCGCATCTTCGCTCATCACGCGGCTGGTCAGCGGCGCACCGACGATCTCGACGCCCGGCCGCACCTGCACCGGCACCGAATCCCGGAGCACGTGGACGCCGCGCTCCTCCGCCTCGGTGAACATGTCCCGGTGGTAAATCGACGTCGCGTCGAGGGCGTCATGGTTGCCGGGCAGCAGGTACACCGGCACCGGCAGTTCCCGGATGACGTCCATCGCCCGCAGCACGTCACGCTCGGGCAGCGTGTTCGACTCGAATACGTCGCCCGCCACGACGATGAACTCCGCGCCGCGCTCCTGCGCCAACCGCCCGATGCGGCGCACCGCCTCCAGCCGATCCGAGGAAAAGCGCGCCTGCGCCTCACCGTCGTCGTGTTTCAGGAACCACCTGGTCATGCCCAGTTGCCAGTCGGAGGTGTGGAGGAAGCGGACGGTACTTCCGGTCGAGGCGCCCGACGCATTCTCAGTCATGCCCCGATTCCTATCAGAGGCCCCGGATTGCCGCCCTCCGTCATGTTCGAACGCACCCCCGACGCTGCACGGACGGCATTATCCGCGACCGCGCGGACCCGAGGACGGGGCGTGCCCGGCCGCGGCCGCGTGGGTCACTCACTCGTCGTCATCGAAGGACAGCGCCACGACGCCGTCGTCGTCGCCGCCGTGCGCGTCCCGGTCGGGCCGCGATGCGGAATCGTCGAAGGACGGCGGGGACTTGAGGTGATCCCAGCAGTCCTCGAGATCCGACACCGCCCGCAACGTCTCGTGCGACAGCACGGTCGTCGGCCGCAGCGCCGCATGCAGCAGGGTCGGGTCGGTGTCGCCGAGGGGGTTCATCTCCGTCGGCGCCGGAATCTCCACCGCCGGCAGGTCCGCTCCCCAGAAGTCGCGTTCGACGACCTCGAGCACCGGCGCGGACGTCGTCGGCCCGGTGCTTCGCTTCGCGCCCGGCCCCCGTTTGGTCAACGCGTCGTCGGCCCGCGCCATCAGCGCCGCCAGCCGGTGCTGGGCCTCCATCGCGCTGATGCCGCGCAGCTCCAGCACGGACATCGGTGAGGAATCGATCTCCCGGCCCGCCGCCGCGGCCACCGCCACGGCGTGCTTGCACACGGCCGACGGGTCCGGGCAGGTGCACCGGCACACGGGGCTCTCCTCCCCGTCGAGCAGGATCTCGTCGAGGCGGTCCGGCGGCAGAATCCCCTTGTCGAAGTCCCCGGCCGCGCCGGTGGTTTCCGCCAGCCACTGCAACAGCCCGTTGACGTCCGCGTTCGCCCGGCGCGGCAGGCGGATCACCACGCTGAACGGCTCCAGCTGGCTGCCCTTGACCTCGCCGATGACCTGGCCGTCGACCATGCGGTGGCCCAGCACGTGACCGTCGTCGAAGTACTTGTCGCCGCGGGTGCGCCGGGCGGGGTCCGCGGCGTCCGCCACGGCGTCGTAAAGCCGGCGGGCGACGGGAGTGACCGGACGCGCGTCCGAACCACGGCCGCGACCGCGACCGCGCCCCTTAGCCCGCGCCTGCCCCTGCCC
>DUOR01000039.1 GCA_012838715.1 Actinomycetales bacterium | reverse complement strand
GGAGGCGACGCCCAGCAGCGGCCCGGCGAGCACGGTCGCGGCGGTGTTGGCCACGAGCACGCCGCCGGCTTCGGCGGGGTCGAGCCCCATGCCGAGCGTCATCAGCGGCATGCCCCACAGCATCGTGAACACGGCCTGGTGCAGCAGCCCCACCCAGTGCGTGAAGAACCCCTGCCAGCACACCGGGTGCCGCAGCACGATCCCAAGCATCGCGCCGATGCCCGGCCGGTCCGCGGGTGCCGCGGCGCCGCTTGAATCACCTGACCCGAGGTTTTCCGACGGGGTGGTGGCACCGGGTCGTCGGAAAGCGCGGCGACGGGGCGCGTCCGGCGTATCCGCGACGGCGATCGCGGCGGCCAGCGCCACGAGCGCGCCCGCCGAACCCAGGGTGAGGAAGGCGGCCGTCCAGCCCGGGCCGTGCAGCAGGGCGAGGAAGGGGACCGCCGACAGGAACTGGCCCAACTGGCCAAGGCCCGCGGTGAGCTGCGTGAACATCGGCGTCGTGCGGATGGGGAACCACGCCGGCAGCAGGCGCATCGCCGACAGGAACGCCGTCGCGTCGCCGGCGCCGATGAGGACGCGGGCGACGATGGCGATGGCGTACGTCTCCGTCAGCGCCAGCGTCACCTGCCCGGCGGCCATGATCAGCGCGCCCAGGACCATCGTCCGCCGCGGCCCGACCTTGTCGATGATGAGGCCCACCGGAATCTGCGACAGCGCGTACACGCCGACCTGCACCGCCGTGAATACGGCGACCCGCGACGCGTCGACGCCGAAGCGATCCATCGCCTCCACGCCCGCGACGCCGAAGGACGTGCGGCCCGCGATCGCCGAAATGTACACCGTGACGGCGGTCAGCCAGACGGCCAACGCGCGGCGCGTGATCTGCTCGCGGGGATCGGCGGAGGGAACGGGAACGGTGCTCACCCAGTGCAGTGTAGGCCCCTCCGCGGAATGCGGCCGTGGGGGTGCCGTCGGCGGCAGACGGGGGTGCAATCGGCCGCGGGCAGGGGCGCTAATGGGAATCGTTATTGAAAACGTGCACGTCGGAAAGCATTTTCAAGTATGCGCGGCGCGCCCGCGGTGGCCTACGGTGGGGGTATGTCTGACGATGTTCACCCGCGCGACCGCGGGCACGGCACCGGTCACGCGCACAGTCACGGCCACTCCCACGGTCACTCCCATGACCACTCGAACACGGCCGTGCCGCGGTTGGCGGCGGCGTTCGCGCTGACGGCGATCATCCTCGTCGCGGAGGTCATCGGCGGCGTGGTGGCGAATTCGCTGGCGCTGCTGGCCGACGCCGCGCACATGGCCGGCGACGCCGCGGGCCTGGCGGTGGCGCTGATTGCGGCGTGGGTGGGCACCCGGCCGGCGACGCGCATCGCGTCCTACGGGTTCCGGCGCGCGGAGGTGCTCGCCGCGATGTTCAACGCGGTGCTCGTCGGCGGCGCCGCGGTGTGGATTCTCTTCGAGGCCTTCCGCCGCTGGAATGAGCCGCACGAGGTGGCGTCGGGGATGGTCATCGTCGTCGCGTTCATCGGCCTGGCCGCGAACCTGATTGCGGCGGCGATTCTGGCGGGCGGCCGCAACGACAACATGAACATCCGGGCGGCGCTGCTGCACGTGCTGGTCGACGCCCTCGGTTCCGTCGGCGTGCTCGTCTCGGCGCTGGTGGTGCGGTACACGGGATTCCAGCGGGCGGACACGATCATGGCGGTGCTCATCGCGCTGCTGGTGGTGCCGCAGGCGTGGAACCTCATCCGCACGGCGACGAAGGTGCTGCTGGAGCAGGCGCCGCCGACGGTCGACCCGCGGCACCTGGAGTCGTGGATGCGCGCCCGCCCGGGCGTCGAGGACGTCCACGACCTGCACATCTGGTCCATCCACGGCAATGATGCGGTGCTCACCGCGCACGTCGTCGTCGACTGCGGCCTCACCCTCGACGACGGTTGCGACATCCTGTGCGACCTGGAGGAGGGGCTCGCCGACGAGTTCGGCGTCGGCCACGCCACCCTCCAGCTGGAGACCGCCGCGCACCACGCCCACGAACTGCCCCGCAAGGTCTAGGCGGTCGCGGCCGGGCCTCTGGTCGATTGGACCGGGCCGCCAGTCGGCCGCGTGCGGCCGGTGGCCGGCGGGGTCTGGACGTTCCCCGGCGAAAGCGTGTAGACCCGAGGGTGACCGGGGACACGTCCGGACCCGAGGAAGGGCGGCAATCATGAAGATCACCATCATGCAGGGCGACATCACCGCGGTGGCGGCCGACGCCATCGTCAACGCGGCGAATTCGACGCTGCTCGGCGGCGGCGGGGTCGACGGCGCCATCCATGCCGTCGCCGGGCGGGGATTGCTGGAGGAGTGCGAGAAGCTGCGCCGCGAGGAGCTTCCCGACGGCCTGCCCGCCGGCCGCGCCGCCGTCACGAAGGCCCACAACCTCCCGGCGGATTGGGTCATCCATGCGGTCGGCCCGAACCGGCACGCGGGGGAGACCGACGTCGCCGTGCTGGAGTCGGCGTTCACAAGCGCCCTGCACGCCGCCGACCGGGTCGGGGCGCACACCATCGCGGTGCCCGCCATCGGCGCCGGCGCGTACGGGTGGGCCCCGGCGGACGTTGCGGCCGCGGCGCACCGCGCCCTCGGGTCGCACGCGGGCGAGAAGTGGGACAACGTCACCGAGGTCATCTTCGTCCTCTTCAGCGAGGACATCGCCGACGCTTTCCGCGCCGAACTCGAGCGCCCCGACGACGAGCTGTAGCTTTCCGGCGGTTACTGCTTCTTCAGCACCTCGGCGATGAAGTCCGCGATGACCTCGCGGGAGATCTTCAGGTCGATGACGAGCACACCGGAATTGCCGGCGGCCGCGTCACCGTCGACGCCGTCACCCGCCGCGTCACCGTCGACGCCGTCACCCGCCGCGTCCATCGCGGCCAGCTCCTCGGCGACGAGGGCGAAGTCCGCGACCGTCGCCACGGTGACGCCGCGGGCGCCCAGGGAGCGGCCCATCGCGGCGAAGTCAATGTCGTCGATGACCATCGACGCGGTGTCCAGGCCCTCCGCCCGGTACTGGTGCAGCTCGGCGCCGTAGGCCGCGTCGTTCATCACGATGACCGCGCCCCGGCGGACCGTGCGGAACACCGTCTCCGCCTCGGCCATGGCCATCAGGCCGCCGCCGTCGCCGGTGACCAGCACGTTGAAATCATCCGGGCGGGCCGCCGCGACGCCGATGGCGGTGGGGAAGCCCAGGCCGATGGTCTGGATCGCCGTGCCCACCAGCACCTGCGCATGCGGGTCGGGGGAGTCCAGGTACATGGGCACCCAGCCGAGGAAGTGGCCGCCGTCGGTGCACACGGTGCGCTGCGCCGGCATCATCCCGTTGAGGCGGCGCAGCGCCGCACGCGGGTCCAGGCGGCCATCGGCGCCGTAATCGTGGAAGAGCTCCGGCTGCGTGGCCCGGTCCTCGGCCGGAGGCAGCGAACCGATGGCATCGCGCCACGTCGGCGCCGACGCATCCCGCAGCTCCCGGACGGAGTCGACGAGACGGGGCACGGCGGAACCGACGTCGGCAAGCACGCGCAGGCCCACCGGCAACGACGAGGGATGCTCCTCCAGCACCACGTGCGCGATGGTCGCGTCCGGCGCGAACAGGCCGCCACCGCGCGACTGGAAGGCATTGAAGCTGGCGCCCAAAATCAGCACCACATCCGCGGAACGCGTGTACTCCAGATAACCCCGATGGGTGAAACCGCCGGCCGTGCCCATGCACCACTCGCCGCCGACGACGTTGCGGGCCATCGCCGAATGCATGTGCAGCGCACCAACGGCGTCACCGAGCTCCGCCACCGCCTCGGCCGCACCCGCCGCGACGACGCCGCGGCCCGACAGAATCAGGGGACGCTCCGCGCCCGCCAGCAGCTCCGCGATGCGATCCAGGCCATCCGGGTCCGCTTCCGGGAACGGCAGCGCCGCATGGGCCGGACGGACGAGCTCGGGGCGGGAGACGACGGAACCGCCGTCGGCAAGCGGGCGATTCTGCTCATCGAAGGGGACCAGCAGCACCACCGGCGCGCGGCGGGACTCGGCGAGCGTGAACGCCGCATGCGCGTCGGCCGCGGCCGTCGCGGGCGACACCGTGAAGTAATCGATGCCCATCGCATCCAGCAGCGCCGCCTGATCCAGGTCGAAGTGCCGCGCGCCGGCCGCGGGGGCGGAACCGGTGACGTAGACCATCGGCACGCGGGCGGCGTTGGCCTCCGCCAGCGGCGTGATCGTGTTCGTGAACCCGGCGCCGCAGGTCGTCGTCGCTACCGCGATGCCGCCGCCCGCCCGGTGGAACGCGTCCGCGGCGGCAATGGCGCCGGCCTCATGGCGCGTGGCCGTGTACGGGAAACCCTGGACGGTCAGATGGCTCACCACATGCGAATTCGCATTGCCCACCAGACCGAAGACATGATCGGCGCGCTCGACGATGACGTCCGCGATGGCCGTGGACACCGTCGCCGGGAACGCACGGTCCAGCGCCTCGACCGCGGCGGCGGTTTCGGCGGCGCTGGTGGAGGTGCGGGTGGCGGCGGCGGCGCTGGTGGAGGTGCGGGTGGCG
>DUOR01000418.1 GCA_012838715.1 Actinomycetales bacterium | reverse complement strand
CCCCTTCAAGCATCCGGCACCCCTCAAGGAGAAGCAGATGACCACCCGAACCACTCCCGCCCTCGTCCTCGACGGCATCACCCTCGACGTCCGCGACGGCGACGCCACCCGCCGGCTCCTCGACGGGGTCAGCCTCACCGCGGACGCCGGCGAGCTCGTCGCCATCGTCGGCCCTTCGGGCTCCGGGAAGTCGACGCTGCTGGCGGTCGCCGGCTGCCTGCAGACCGCCGACGACGGCACCGCAATCCTCCGCAGCGCCGACACCGGCGAGGACATCGACCTGCTTGCCGCCGGTGCGGCCGCCGCCCGCGTCCGCCGCAGCCACGTCGGCATCGTCTTCCAGCAACCCAACTTGCTGCCCTCGTTGACGGTCCGCGAGCAGCTCGTCCTCATGACGCGACTGCGCCGGATCCTTCCGCCGTCGGCAAGCGAAAGGAGGGAGGCGGAGGAACGGTCGGCGGAGCTTCTCGACGCGGTCGGCCTCGGCGACCTCGCCGACCGACGGATTTTGGCCTTGTCCGGCGGCCAGCAAGCGCGCGTGAACGTCGCGCGGGCGCTGATGAACCGGCCCGAACTGCTGCTCGTCGACGAACCGACCGCCGCCCTCGACCGGGCGGCGGCCGAGCAGGTCACCGACCTCATCGTCGACGCGACCAAACGCTTCGGCGTCGCGACCCTCTACGTCACCCACGACCCCGCCCAGGCCGACCGCGCCGATCGCATCCTCGAAATGGTGGACGGAACGCTGACCGGGAAGACCGGCGGCGACACCGCCGCGGCATAGGTGAGCGGGGCGGGCCAGGGAGGGACCGCGCGGCCCCGGCGTACGCGAAAGACTCGGACCGCGGCGGGACAGCGTGGCCCCCGGCCGACGTGAAGGGCCCGGACCAGGGTGGGGCCGCGTGGCCCCGGCCAATGCGAAAGGCCCGGACCAAATGGCCCGGGCCTTCGCCTTTGGGGTGACTGACGGGACTCGAACCCGCGACACCCAGGATCACAACCTGGTGCTCTACCAGCTGAACTACAGTCACCATCGCTCACGGGGAACATTCATTCCCTGCAGCGGATTTCAGGATAACCCACCGCCCCGATTAAACAAAACGGCAGGTAGCGGCGCTTTCTCGGTTCGCTTCGGGCGAGTGCCGTCGGCTCGATCCGGGGTGCGGGCTTTCACTTCGATCCGGGTGCGGGCTTTTACTTCGATCCGGGGTGCGGGCACTGCGCGGGTTTCGCGTCAAGCCGGGAATCGTCCTGGCTTGCGTGCCCGGTGGTGCGGTCGCCGGGGCCATCGTCGGCGCAGCCGCCGGGCGTTGGAGAAGCCCGGCTGGGGCCGTTGTTGGCGCAGCCGACCTGGTGTTGGCACAGTTTGCCGGGAGTTAGTGCATCTGGATACACCGCCACGATTGAACGTTGTTAAAAGCGCAGGTCGCTAAATCGGTATTTCGCCACGGTGTATCCAGATGCACTAAGGCCTTTGTGGATTGCCGCGAGAGCTAGAGAAGCCTACTCGGATCGGCGGAACCCCACGTGGGTCTGCGGAGCCCCGCTCGGATCGGCGGAGCCCCACTCGGATCTGCGAAGCCCCGCCCGGATCCGGCATGGATCCGCGGCGGGGCAGGTGACCGGCCGGAAATCAGCCGATCGGGGTGTTCCGCGATGCGGTGGCCGCGGCGTCGGCGATGGATTCCGAGGTCGGGGAGCCCGGCCCGTCGGCAGGCAAAAGCATCGCGCGGCGGTAGAAGTCGAGCTCGCGGATGGACTCCCGGATGTCGGCGAGCGCCCGGTGCGACATGCCCTTCTCCGGCTGGCCCCAGTACACCTTCGGGTGCCAGCGGCGGGCGAGCTCCTTCAGGGAGGAGACGTCGATCATGCGGTAGTGCAGGTAGGCGTCGAGTTCCGGCATGTACCGGTTGATGAAGCCACGGTCCGCCGCGATGGAATTGCCGGCCAGCGGGGCCTGCCGCTCGGCGGGCACCCACTCGCGGATGTAGTCGAGGACGATGCCCTCGGCCTGGTTGACGTCGATGGCGGAGGCGCGGATCTCCTCGGTCAGCCCGGAAGACTCGTGCATGTTGGTGACGAAGTCGTCCATCTGCGCGAGGTCCGTCTCGGAGGCGTGGACGACGATGTCGACGCCCTCGCCGAGGACGTTCAAATCCGCGTCGGTGACCAGCGCCGCAATCTCCACGATGACGTGCTTCTGCGGGTCCAGGCCGGTCATCTCGCAGTCGATCCACACGATGCGGTCGTACTTGGCCTGCACGCCGTTGCCGTTCGCGCCATCCGCGCCATTCGCGCCCGCGCCATTCTCGCCCGTGCCACCCGCGCCATTCACTCCTTCGCGCTCGCCGCGGCCGGCGTTGGAGATTGCTTCGCTCACTGGGACATCCCTTCGTAGAAACGGCCGATGATGGGGGCGACGAGCCGGCGGGGGAGGTAGTTGCCGGCGGTGTCCATGGCCTTGGACAGGGCGCCGGGGACGACGCGGAGGCGGTTGCCGGCCAGCGCGTCGAGGCTGTCGCGGGCGCAGTCCTCGGTGGAGGTCCAGAGGAAGTCGGGGACGTTGTCGTCGACTTCGTTGGCGCCGTCGTCACGCTCGTCGGGGCGGACGGGGCCGGGGGCGAGGAGCGTGCAGTGGACGCCGGTGCCCTTGAGGTCGTAGTGGAGGGATTCGGTGAAGGAGTTCACGAATGCCTTGGTGCCCACGTAGGTGACGTTGTTCGGGATGATCGTGGTGCCCGCGGCGGAGCCGACGTTGAGGATGGCGCCCGAGCCGCGTTCGACCATCTGCGGCACGACGAGCTGCGTCAGGTCGAACAGGGCGGTGGCGTTGAGTTCGAACTGGGCCTTTTCGTGGGCGGGGTCGAGGTCCTGGAAGCGGCCGAAGGTGGCGATGCCGGCGCAGTTGACCATCACGCTGATCTTCCGGTCGCGCAGTTCGGCGATGAGTTCGGCGCGCGCCGCGGCGTCGGACAGGTCGCAGGGGCGCACTTCCACGGCGAGGGAGGGGCGGGCCAGTTCGGCGGCGAGTGCCTCCATCTTGTCGGCGGATCGCGCCACGAGGATGAGGGCGTGGCCGCGCCGGGCGAGTTCGCGGGCCAGCGCCCGGCCGATGCCGGATGATGCGCCGGTGACCACCGCTCGGTAGTCGGGATGGGGTGCGGGCAGTGCCATGTTCGTCGTCCTCGTGTGTTCCCGTGAGTTCCACTGTTCGGTCGTGCCCAGCCTAGTGCGGCCCCGGGTGGGTTGTGGGCGGCCCCGGTCGCGGGTTTGCGGGTTGCGCGTTTTACGCCGCGGTTGCTTGCCGACGGGGTGAATGGCGTTCCATTCGGCGGGCCCCGCATCAGGGGGCCGATGTGACGCGGGCGGCCGCCCCACCCCCGGATTGGGCCGGACGGGCACCCCCCGATGGTGCGAAAAGAGGGAATTGTACGGGTTTTCCTCTTTCGACTGCATGGTTTTGGCGTAGGGGGCTATACGATTCAGGTCAGTTAACTGGAAGTGAACGATGGGGTAGTTGCCGCGCCGACATGCGCGCGGGGGACCGTGCCCATTCCGGGCGCGACGAAAGGTCATGCGAGTGGTCAGCGAAGGTGGCGGATTGCGCTCCGCGAAGATGTCGGTCGATGAGGCGATCCTGCACGCGGCGCGCGAAAGCATGATGGAGATGGGGCTGCGTCGCACCTCCATCGCCGAGATTGCCCGTCGCGCCGGGGTTTCCCGGCCGACGGTGTACCGCCGCTACGCGGACATCAACGCCATCGCCACGGAGGTGGCCACCCGCGAGTTCATCCGCGTCCTCGAGGGCCTGCGGGTCATGCCGGGCGATGCCCGCGCCCGCATCGTCGCCCGTTTCCGCATCATCGTGGAGACCCTCGCCAGCGGCGGCTTCTTCCTCAACCTCGCCGAGACGGACCCGGAGCTCATCATCCGATCCATCATGTCGCCGCGGGGCGCCAGCCAGCAGGCGATCATCGACCAGTTCATCCTGCCGGGCATCGTCCACGGCCAGGAGGACGGTTCCGTCCGCGACAGCGACCCCACGGTCCTGGCCGACAACGTCTACATGGTGATGCTGTCCGCCATCCTCACCTGCTCCGCCATGCTCCGCGACGGCCGCAGCGCCACCCACGCCGTCGGCGAAGTCGCCGAAATGGTCGACCGCTACCTGCTGCCGATGTAGGTGCGCCGGCGGTGCGCAGGCGCCGTCGGAAAGCAATCAAGGGCGGTTCCGGATGCTCTGCGCGAGCATCGGGAACCGCCCTTGACCTTGTGCGCCCCGGGTAGGATTCGAACCCACGACCAGCCGGGTAGAAACCGGATGCTCTAATCCACTGAGCTACCGGGGCATGCGGGCGAAATCTTACCCATCGCGGTGCGCGGCCCCGAAAACGGGTGGGGGCATACGGGCGGGCTTATCGATGCCGGGGGCCGGGGTCTACCCTGGTGGGCATGACTGCGACGAAGACCCGGCCGGCGCCGACGCGCAGGGTGCGGGGGTCACTCGGCCTGTACGTGCTCTTCGCCCTGGTGGCGGGCGTCATCGCCGGTGGCCTGTCCCTGGCGTTCAACATGGATTCGCGTACGACGCTGGGCATCCCCGACCCGGGCATCATGACCACCGTCGGCTTCCCCCTGGCGAAGGCCTCGGGTGAAATCCTGGCGGCGCTGGCGGTCGGTTCGTTCATGCTGTCGGCGTTCGGCTCGAAGGCGCGCCCCGACGGCACGCTGTCCCTCGACGGTTACGCCGCCGCCAACACGGGCCGGTGGGCGCTGACCAGCTGGGGGCTCATCGCGCTGCTGCAGATCCCCATGGTGCTTTCCGACGTCTCGGGGCAGCCACTGTCCGTCACGCTGCAACCGAGCAATTGGTCGGTTGCGCTGGAGCAGGTCAGCGAGGCGTTGGCCTGGTTCTGGGTGGCGGTGTTCGCGCTGGTCGGTGCCATCGGCGCGTCGTTGACGCGGAAATGGATCTGGCAGCCGGTGTTCTTCGCGCTGAGCCTGATCACGATGATGCCGCTGGCCGTCGTCAGCCACAACGCCACCGGCGGTTCCCACGACTACGGCACGAACTCGTACATCTGGCACCTGACGTTCACCGTGTTCTGGGTGGGCGGCCTGATGGCGCTCATCGGGCACCAGCGCCGCCGCGGCGAATTCATGATGGAGGTCGCCCAGCGGTACAGCTTCGTCGCGCTGGTCGCGTTCATCGTGCTGTCGCTGTCGGGCATCATCAACGCCGCCATCAACATCGGCTGGGAGGATCTGTACTCCAACAACTACGGCATCCTCGTCGCGGTGAAGGCCATCCTGATCGTGCTGCTCGGCCTGTTCGGCTACGTGCACCGCAAGGTCACCATCCCGAAGCTGGCGGACCAGCCGCACGGTTTCCTGTTCTGGCGCATCGCCGCGGTGGAAGTCCTCGTGATGGCGCTGGCCATCGGCGTCGCCGTGGCGCTCGGCCGCACCCCGCCGCCGCCGAACTTCTCCGACCAGGCCGGCGGCGACGACGCCCTGCCGTCCATCACCCAGATGGAGGTCAAGCTCGGCTACAACCTGGAGATCCCCTTCGGCTGGGAGGCCATGTTCACGACCTTCCGCTTCGACATCTTCTTCGGCTCCGCCGCCATCATCGCCGCCGCGATTTACCTGTACTGGCTGCGCCTGCTGAAGAAGCGCGGCGGCGAATGGCCGCTGGCGAACACCCTCTGGTGGCTGGGCGGCTGCTTCCTGCTGCTGTTCACCTCGTCGTCGGCGCTGGGCGTGTACATGCCGGCCATCTTCTCGGTGCACATGCTGGCCCACATGATCTACTCGATGGCCATCCCGATCATGCTGGCCCTCGGCGGCCCGGTCACCCTCGCCCTGCGTGCGCTGAAGCCCGCCGGCCGGAAGGGCCTGCCGGGCATCCGCGAGTGGCTGGTGGTGTTCATCAACAACCCGGTGTCGCGGTTCCTGACGCACCCCGTCGTCGCCGCCGCCCAGTTCGTCGCCGGCTTCTACATCCTGTACCTGACGCCGCTGTACGACTACCTGGCCGACGAGCACGCCGGCCACCTGTTCATGAACATCCACTTCCTGATTTCCGGCTACATCATGTACTGGGTGATCATCGGCGTGGATGCGGCGCCGCAGCGCATCGAGCCGTCGGTGAAGCTGGTGACCCTGATGGGTACCCTGCCGTTCCACGCGTGGTTCGGCATCACCCTGATGCAGATGCAGCAGATCCTCGCCGAGGACTACTACAGCAACCTCGACCTGCCCTTCCACGTCGACCTGCTGTACGACCAGAACGTCGGCGGCGCCATCGCCTGGGCCCTCGGCGAGGTGCCCATGTTCATCGTGATGGCCGCACTGTTCGTCCAGTGGCGCCGTTCCGACGCCAAGGACGCCGCCCGCTACGACCGCAACGCCGAACGTGACCATGACGCCGAACTCGAGGCGTACAACGCAATGCTCGCCGCCCGCGGCGCCGGCCAGTACACCGAGGAAGAGGCCGAGTACTACACCGGCACCGTCGACGCCGAGCACGAGGTCCACCTCGGCAGCGCCGCCGACGCCGGGAAGGCGCAGCGCAGGAGGTAGCGGGCGTTCGTCTCGCCCGTTCGCCGCGTCATCTGTCCGCCGCACCCGTCGGAAAGCGGCCCGTGCGGGCGAAGGCACCCCGTTGTGCGGTCGCGTTCGTGGGGTTTGGGGAGTTAGTGCATCTGAATACACCGCCACGTTTGAACGTTGTTAAAAGCGCAGGTCGCTAATTCGGTATTTCGCCCCGGTGTATCCAGATGCACTAAGGGGTGGTGCACCGAGCGCTTCGGTGGCCGGCCGGTGCGCGCCTCGGGGCGCTTCGCGTGCTTTCCGACGCGTCCCGCCCCGCGCGCGAAAGGTGCCGGGCCTGCACGGTGCGCTGCGACTATCGCGTTGGCCGAGGCGGACGTCGGAAAGCGTGGCTGGCGGATGGACGCGGATGGTGGCGCCCCATCGGGGACTCGCGTTCGGGGGAGCGATCGTGTTCGTGGGGCTCGATCCCATGGCTGCCTGCGTTCGTGGGCGCTCTCGTCCGTGGTCGCTTGGGTTCGCGGGGCCTGGCGGAGGGTTAGTGCATCTGGATACACCGACGCGTTTGAACGTTGTTAAATGCCCAGGTCGCTTATTCGGCATTTCGCCTCGGTGTATCCAGATGCACTAAGGGGTCCGGGATCCGGTCGGTGCGCGACTCAGGCCCGTGTGCTTTCCGACGGGCCCTGCTACGAACGTCAGGGATGCCGGTCCCGGGTGATGCGATTGGCCCGGCGGTGAGCGTAAGGAGCGCCGCGGCATCTAATCCCGCCGCGAGCGTGGAAGGTGCGGGGGCCGGGTGATGCAGTGGGTGCCGACGCGATGGGTGCCGCGGCTGCGGCGGATCACGGTGGAAAAGAACGCGTCAAGGAAAACAGGCAGCGACCTGTGGAGAACTCCAGTTTCGGGGAGTTGTCCACAGGTCGCTCATTTTTGAGGCATCGCGGGTTGTGGGGCCGATGGAACAGGGGGAACGTCGGCGGCGCACCACGGAAAGGCAACGCATTACCGGAACGCAAGGCCGGAGCAGTGCACCACCGGAACACAGGACCGGGGCAACGCAGCACCGGAACACAGGACCGGGCCAACGCAGCACCGGAACACGGGACCGGGGCAACGCAGCACCGGAAGACACCACGAACTCAGGAGGGGGAGTCGCATGTCGACCTCAACCATCACCATCATCGGCAACGTCGCCGACAAGCCGCAGCTGAAGACCACGAACCAGGGCAGGAACATCACGAAGTTCGTCATCGGCTCCTCGCGGAGCTGGCGCACGGACGAGGGCTGGCAGCGCGGCGAAACCACGTACCTCGACGTCGACTGCTGGAATCGGCTGGCCCGCAACGTCATCAACACGCTGAGCATCGGTACGCCGGTCGTGGTCCAGGGGCGCCTCGAAACCCACACCTGGACCGACCAGGACGGCAACAAGCAGTACCGGATTCGCGTGAAGGCCGAATCCGTGGCCGTCGACCTCCGCTTCGCCACCGCCAAGGTCAGCCGGAACCCGCGCAACGGCGAGGGGGACGGCGGTGCGAACGGCGGTGCGAACGGCGGGCAGGACGCCGCCGCGGAACCCGGCCACGGGGACGCCGCGGACGGGCGGGAGCCGGTGGGGGCGGGCGTCGGGGCGTCGGAAAGCAACGGGGACATGGGGAACGAAGCGACCGGAAGCGGCGAAGGATACGCAGATACCGGGGACGCCCCCTTCTAAAGGTGGGCGGGGAACCCGGCCGGGAAGCCGGCCGGGGGCGGGGAACGGGAAGCGGGGGTGAGCCGCCCGTCACACCATCAACCCGCCCGGACGGCCCACGTTGTGCCTTGTCCTGGGCATGCGTAACCTCTACTGGGATTAACTCTGAAGCGGAATAGGGGTTGTGTAACCAGCATGGCTGAATTCATCTACCAGATGAAGAACGTGCGCAAGGCGCACGGTGACAAGGTCATCCTCGACAATGTCACCATGGCGTTCTACCCGGGCGCCAAGATCGGCGTGGTCGGCCCGAACGGCGCCGGCAAGTCCTCGGTCCTGAAGATCATGGCCGGCATCGACCAGCCGTCCAATGGCGAGGCCTACCTGGAGCCCGGCGCCACCGTCGGCATCCTCCTGCAGGAGCCGCCGCTCAACGAAGAAAAGACCGTCCGCGGCAACGTCGAGGAAGGCCTCGGCGACATCTTCGTGAAGAAGCAGCGCTTCGAGGAAATCGCCGAGGAAATGGCGACGAACTACACCGACGAACTCATGGAAGAGATGGGCAAGCTCCAGGAGGAGCTCGACGCCGCCGACGCCTGGGAAATCGACTCCAAGATCGAGCAGGCCATGGACGCCCTGCGCTGCCCGCCCGCCGACGAGCCGGTCACCCACCTCTCCGGTGGCGAGCGCCGCCGCGTCGCCCTGGCGAAGCTGCTGCTCGCCGAGCCCGACCTGCTGCTTCTCGACGAGCCCACCAACCACCTCGACGCCGAGTCGGTGCTGTGGCTCGAGCAGCACCTGCAGAACTACCCCGGCGCCGTCATGGCCGTCACCCACGACCGCTACTTCCTGGACCACGTCGCCCAGTGGATCTGCGAGGTCGACCGCGGCAAGCTCTACCCCTACGAGGGCAACTACTCCACCTACCTGGAGAAGAAGCCCGAGCGCCTCGAAGTCGCCGGCAAGAAGGACGCCAAGCTGCAGAAGCGCCTCAAGGACGAGCTGGCCTGGGTCCGCTCCGGCCAGAAGGCCCGCCAGGCCAAGAACAAGGCCCGCCTCGAGCGCTACGAGCAGATGGTGGAGGAAGCCGAGCAGTACAAGAAGCTCGACTTCGAGGAAATCCAGATCCCGACCCCGCCGCGCCTGGGCAACCAGGTCGTCGAGGTCAACGACCTGACCAAGGGCTTCGACGACCGCGTCCTGATCAAGGACCTGTCGTTCACCCTGCCGCGCAACGGCATCGTCGGCGTCATCGGCCCGAACGGCGTCGGCAAGTCGACCCTGTTCAAGACCATCGTCGGCCTCGAAGAGCCCGACGCCGGCGAGGTCAAGATCGGACAGACCGTTCAGCTCAGCTACGTCGACCAGGGCCGCGAGAACATCGACGGCGAGAAGACCGTGTGGGAGGTCGTCTCCGACGGCCTGGACTACATCACCGTCGGCCAGAACGAGATGCCGTCCCGCGCCTATCTGTCCGCCTTCGGATTCAAGGGCGCCGACCAGCAGAAGCCGGCGAAGGTCCTCTCCGGTGGCGAGCGCAACCGACTGAACCTCGCGCTGACCCTCAAGCAGGGCGGCAACCTGATCCTGCTTGACGAGCCGACCAACGACCTGGACGTCGAAACCCTGTCCTCCCTGGAGAACGCCCTGCAGCAGTTCCCGGGCTGCGCCGTGGTCATTTCCCACGACCGTTGGTTCCTGGACCGCACCTGCACCCACATCCTCGCGTGGGAGGGCAACGTCGAGGAAGGCCAGTGGTTCTGGTTCGAGGGCAACTT